>BBBN01000616.1 GCA_001311585.1 Thermus sp. JCM 17653 | reverse complement strand
GGGGGAAGCCCTCCCGAGGTTCCCCTAAAGCCCCCTTTCCGCCACCTCCGGGTGCAGGGGAAGGAGGGCGGGGAAGGGGGGTACAGCCCCGTCTACCGCCTTCCCGGGGGGTGGGCGTGGGACTGGCCGCGGGGGCCCTTTACCCCGAGGAGGGCCCCAACGTCTCCAAGGACGTTTACCAGAGGCTTCGGGAAAGGCTGGAGGCGCGCCTTGGAGAGATGGGCCGCCTCCGCCTCGCCAAGGAAGCCCTCCTCATGAACCTGGCCCTGGCCTTCCAGGAGACTCTCTCCCTGGTGCCCGCCGACACCCAGTCCGAGCCCGACGTGAGCCTTTACGACCACCTGCGCCTCACGGCGGCCATCGCCCACGCCCTCTGGCTGTTTCACGGGAAAAATCCCACCCCGGAAGACCTGCGCCAGGACGCGGAAAAGTTCCTCCTGGTGGTGGGGGACATGGGGGGCATCCAGGGGCACATCTACCGCATCGCCGGGCGGAGGCGGGGG
>BBBN01000615.1 GCA_001311585.1 Thermus sp. JCM 17653 | reverse complement strand
TGCCGTCCCCCCCACCGGCCCAGCACCCGGGCTCCCGTCAGGGGCCCTTTGGGCGAGCTCCGTCGGCGTGGCCCGGCCCTCGGTGAGGAAGGCCTGGGCCCCCTCCTCGCGGGCCGCTTCAGGATGGCTCCGGAGAGCTCCCCACCTTGCCGCGGCCCGCGGCGGGGTTCACGATGACCCACTTCTCCACCCCCGTATTCTACGGGCATGGGCCTCCTCGCCCACTTCCTCAAGGGACCCCACCCCGAAGACCACCCTCCTCCTCACCCGGGCGGGCCCCGTGGAAAACCCCCGCCATGCGCTCTACAGCCACCCCGGGCTTCCCCTTGCCCTCGAGGGCCGGGAGGCCCTCCTCGCCCTCCTCCCCCTCCTCAGGGGCTTTCCCGTGGCCCACGTCTACGCCGCCGACAGCCTGGCGGAGGCCGAGGCGGCCCGGCTTCTCGCCGAGGCCCTAGGGGTGCCCCACACCCTTCTCCGAGCTCCGGGAGAGGCCTGGGGAGCCTGGG
>BBBN01000614.1 GCA_001311585.1 Thermus sp. JCM 17653 | reverse complement strand
CGCCCCTCCCCCGCCTTCTCCCCGGCGAAGTGGTAGCGGTAGAGGTAGGTGGCAGGGCGCTCGGTCATGGCCCTAGCGTACCTTGATGGTGAGGGGAGGGCCCGGCACCTCCAGGAGGTAGTCCACCGGATCCCGCCCCGGCACGCGGATCCTCAGGCGGTACACCCCCTTTTGGTCAAACTCCACCCGGCCGGGGGCGGTGAGGAGGACCCGCCCCGGGGCCATGCGGGAACCCTCCGGGACCTCCAAAAGGACCACCTCGGCCTTCTCCGTGGGCGGGTCGGTGCGGAACTCCATCACGTACCCCTGGGGGAAAGGGGATCGGGGCCGGTTGAGGAAGAAGCCCAGGCCCAAGGCGAGAAGCAGGAGGAGGCCCCAAAGCAGTCCCCGGCGCCCCCTCGAGGGCCTTTTGGGCTCCACCACGGGGAAAGGGGGGTCTTCCCTCTCCTCAATGCGGATGACCCGGGGGCGGCTTGGGGCCTTTCCCTCCTCCGGGGCCGGGGGCGGAG
>BBBN01000613.1 GCA_001311585.1 Thermus sp. JCM 17653 | reverse complement strand
GGAAGCGCTCCCCCGCCTCGGTTTCCACGCCTCGGTTGCGCCGCAGGCGGATGAGGAAGCCCATGCCCCACTCCTGGAGCTTTCGCATCAGGGAGACCCGGTCAAAGCCGCGGTCCAGGAGGAAGAGGGGGGTGTACCCCAGGTCCTGGACGGCGCGGCCCAGGCGGTGGAGGAAGTCCTCTTCCACCTGGTTCTGGCTGGGGAAAGGGGAGAGGGGGTGAAGGGCAAAGGCCACCACCAGGGCCCTTCCCTTGAGGGGGAGGGCGGCCACCAGGGCCTGGTGCCGGCCGTCCTCGGCGGGGGTCCAGTCCACGAGGAGGGTTGGGTGAGGGTCCAGGGGTGCGGTGAGGAGGGCGGAGAGGAAGAGGGCGAGGTTGGAGCGGGTGGTTTTCCTTAGGTGGGCGAAGAGCTTGTGGACCCAGGAGGTGATAACTTGGGAGAGGGGGGTGTTGGGTGGCATACCTTACTCACCCCCCTCTTTCCTTCCCTTGTCAAGCCCCGGCCCTCAAAGT
>BBBN01000612.1 GCA_001311585.1 Thermus sp. JCM 17653 | reverse complement strand
CGGCCCCGCCTTCGGCGGCCAAGAAGGCCCCTTCGTCCTCGGAAGCGACTGCCCCAGAGGCCCTTCCCCAGAGGGAGCTGTCTGCCTCAGGCAGAGGGTCCCGCCCTCCTCCCCTCCGTCCCGCCCCCTTCCAGGGGCCTCTCCTGCCCCTGAGGCCCTAGGGAAGGGCAAAGGAGCGGCCAAGGCTTCTCCCGAGCCTTTTGCCGCCCGGGGGGAATCCGGCCAGGAAGCGGGGCCTAAGGCTCCGGGTGAACTTTTCCCCCTCCTTCCCCCAAGGAGAGGAGCTCAGGAAGGGCTTTCTCCCCGGGGGCCCTCTGCCCTCGCGCGAGGGGCGCCAGAAGAGTCCCTCCCTTCCCCTTCCACGGCTCCTTCTGAGGCGGCAAACCTCCCCACAGGGGGGGCTTTAGAGGGGAAGGGGCCCGAGATCCTGGCTGCCCCGTCTCCTTCCCAAGAGGAGCGGGCTTCCCTTCCCGCCTCTCCCCCGCCCGCGGGGCGAAGGGGGAGCGTAGGGGC
>BBBN01000611.1 GCA_001311585.1 Thermus sp. JCM 17653 | reverse complement strand
TGGCCCACCTGGACCACGGCCTCCGCCCCGACAGCCCCGAGGACCTGGCCTTCGTGCGGGCCCTTTCGGAGAGGCTCGGTTTTCCCTTCTTCGCCGAGCGGGTGGAGGTGGGAAGGATCGCCGAGAGGCGGGGGGAGAACCTCGAGGCCCTGGCCCGGGAGGTGCGCTACGCCTTTTTGCACCGGGTGGCCAAGGAGGTGGGGGCCAAGGCCATCCTCACCGCCCACACCCTGGACGACCAGGCGGAAACCCTCCTCCTCAAGCTCCTCCAGGGCACGGCCAGGGGTCTTGGCATCCGGGAGAAGGAGGGGCTTCTGGCCCGCCCCCTCCTCCCCTTTCCCCGGGAGGACCTAAGGGCCTACCTCGTGGCCCTGGGGGAGGCCTGGCGGGAGGACCCCAGCAACCAGGACCTCTCCCTGGACCGGAACTACCTGCGCCTGGTGGTCTTCCCCCTTCTCCTGGAGCGCTTTCCCCGGGCCCGGGAGGCCTTCTTCCGCTTCGCCCAGGTGCGGGAGGCCGAG
>BBBN01000610.1 GCA_001311585.1 Thermus sp. JCM 17653 | reverse complement strand
GCCGGGTGGGGAGGTGCAGGGGCACCTCCTCTTCGGCCTGCGCCTGAAGGGGGTGGACCTCGAGGGGCAGGGCCTGGCCCTGAAGGCCCAGGAGGTGGACCTGGCCTACGACCTTTGGGGCCTTTTCCGGAAGGAGCTCCCCCTCTCCTTAAGCCTTAAGGGGGCGCGGGTCTTCCCCACCTGGGAGGCCTTGATCCCGGAGAGGCGGGGCCCACCCCCCGCCCTGCGGGTGGTCTTCCGCTCCTTAAGGCTTCAGGACACCGAGGTGGAGCTTCCCCAGGGGAAGCGCCTCTTCCTCCCTCCCTTGCGCCTCACCCTCCTCGGGGAAAACCCCTACCGCTTCCTGGCCAGGCTTCCCGGGGGGAGCTTCCAGGGGGAGGCCAAGGCCCTTTCCCGGGACCTCTCCGCCTGGGAGGTGGCCTTCCAGGGGGAGGTGCGGGGGCTTAGCTTCTTCTACCCCGGGCTAAAGGGGGGGCGCCTCCGGGGAGCCTTGCGGGTGGGGGCTTCGGGCCTCGAGGGCCAGGCCC
>BBBN01000609.1 GCA_001311585.1 Thermus sp. JCM 17653 | reverse complement strand
GGGCACGGTGAGGTGGTAGAGGAGCTCGGGCACCCCCTCGGAGGAAGCCTCCCGGTCCTCCTCCTCCAGCTCGGCGAGGCCCTCGAGGAGGGCCTCCAGGGCCGCCCGCTCCCGGGGCCAGCCCCAAAGCCGCTTTTTCAGCGGCGAAAGCGCCCTGCGGAAGCCCTGGACGAGCTCCTCGCCCGAACCCCCCTGGGCGAGCTCCAGAAGTTCCCCGGGAAGCCCAAGCCCCTTCCACCCCTCCCCGGAGGGCCGCCACAGGCGCACCTTGTCCAGGTCCACCTCCCTCCGCCAGGGGAAGAGGGGGTGGAAGAGGAGGCGCAGGGTGGCCTCGTAGGGGAAGCCCTGGAGGGCCTCGGCCAGGAGAAGGGCGAGCCCCCCCACCCGGGTCTCCCCCACGGGCACGCGGTAGAGGAGGCGCACGGGCAGGCCCTGCTCAAACCCTATGGCCGCCACCAGGGGGCCGTAGCGGCGGTCGTCCCGGGCGATGAGGCGAGCTCTTTGGCGGGAACCCTTCCTGGAGGAGGG
>BBBN01000608.1 GCA_001311585.1 Thermus sp. JCM 17653 | reverse complement strand
CCCCACCTTCAGGGCCCGCTCCAGGTTGGGCCTGTGCCCCACCCGCCAGGTGGGGGCGGTGCGGCGCAGGGTCTCCTGGGCGAGCTCACACCAAACCCCCCCTCCTCCACCGCCACCGCCGTGAGGCAGGCCCCGTCCACGGCCACGGAGTCCCCCACCTTAAGGTCCTCCAGCACCTTGCGGGCGGCGATGTAGACCCGGAGGAAGGCCCTTCCTCCACCTTCAGGATCTCCCCCGTTTCCTCCACGAGTCCCGTGAACATCTATCCCTCCGGGTAGGCCTCGAGCCAGAGGTCCTCCCCCAGCCACTCCCTGCGGGCAAGGCGAAGGCGGAGGGCCTCCGCCACCCGCTCCACCCTGAAGCCCTCGGCAAGCCCCCTCCCCTCCCCCAGGGATCCGGGGGGCAAGGAAGAGGGCGAGCTTGTCCACTAGGCCCCTTTCTAGAAAGCTCCGGCAAGCCTCGGCCCCCCCTCCAGGAGCACCCCGTCCACCCCCTCTTCCAGGAGGAAGGCGAGGGCCCTTTCCGGG
>BBBN01000607.1 GCA_001311585.1 Thermus sp. JCM 17653 | reverse complement strand
GTGGACGGTGGCCCCCGCCGACCGGGCGAAGGCCCTGGTGCTGGGCGACCCGGCCACGGCCCGCTACCTCGAGGCCCAGGGCTTCCAGGTGGAGGAGGGCTTCAGGCTTCCCCTGGAGGCGGACCTGGTGGTGGTGGGCGTGGGGGTTTTGGACCTTCCCGAGGGCGCCCCCGAGGCCCTAAGGGGCTTCCTCCGCCAAGGAGGTGGCCTCCTCTTCACCGCCACCCCGAAGGGCCTCTTCTTCGGGGGGTGGGACCGGGTGCTCCCCGAGGAGCTTCCCCTGAAGCCTTTGGGCCGGGAGGGGGCGGCCTTGGTCCTGGTCCTGGACGTCTCGGGGAGCATGGAGGGGGAGAAGCTTTCCATGGCGGTGGCCGGGGCCTTGGCCCTGGTGGAAAGCGCCGCCCCCGAGGACCGCCTGGGGGTGGTGGTCTTCTCCTCGAGCCACCGGGTCCTCTTCCCCCCAAGGCCCATGACCGCCCAGGCCAAGAAGGAGGCGGCAAGCTCCTCCTCTCCCTAAGGGCGGGGGGCGG
>BBBN01000606.1 GCA_001311585.1 Thermus sp. JCM 17653 | reverse complement strand
CCGAGGCCCTGGCCCACGCCGCCCTCGCCCGCCTCAAGGACCCCTCCCCCTGGACCACCCTGCACCAACTGCGCCTGGAGCTCCTCTTCGGCACGAAGCCCCTCCTCGAGGTCCTGGAGGAGGCGGAACCCTTCCTGCCCCACCCCTTCCCCGGGGTGCGCCTCCTCGCGGGGCACACCCTGGCCCTTACTCACCTCCTTCGGGGAAGCTCGAGGCGGGCCAAAAACCTCCTCCGGGGCCTCCTCCCCCTCCTGGAGCCGCCAAGCCTCGCGAGCTTCCTGGTCCTCGGGGCCTTGGCCCTGGACCCCCCCGAGGTCCGGCTCCTCCTAGAAGGGGCCCAGGCCTTCCTCCCCCGGGAGGGCTGGCCCTGGGGGTTTTACCTCCTCGCCCGGGGGCTTCAGGAGGGGGATGAGGCCTGCCTCCTCGCCGCCCACGGCCTTTTGCGGGAGGACGGGGTCCCCTACGCCCTCCTGGCCGAGGCCCGCCTAAAGGCGCTCGGGGTGGAGGTGGAAGCCCCCCGTGGCCCCGGG
>BBBN01000605.1 GCA_001311585.1 Thermus sp. JCM 17653 | reverse complement strand
CTGGTGGCCGAAGGTGGAGCGGCTCCTTTCCGAGCTCACCCGGCGCTACGAGGTGCGCTTCTACCCCGACGGGAGCCGGGCGGTGGTGTGCGGGGACCTGGAGGCCCTGAAGGTGTGGTATAAAAGAGTTCTAAGGGGGTAAGCCATGGTTTACAGGAAGGCGAAAGGCTCTGACACCTGGCATTTTTGCAGCAACTGCTCTCGATGGCCAACAAGTAATTATGACGAAAGTAGAAGCCGCCCTATCAGCGGTGAACTTTGCAACGAGTGCAGGGCCAAAGAAAACTCTCGCAACTGCCGGAAGTAGCCATAACGTAAGCAAGTAAGCCCAGCTTCCGACCGAAGGCAATAGGGCCCAACACCCCTACCCTTGGCTTTTGTCCCTAGGCCACCCGCCACTGGGGAGCCTTTTGGAGGAGGGAGAGAAGCCCCTGCTCCTTGAGGAGGTGGGCCAGGAGGGCCCCCGGCCTTCGCACCTTCCCCCTAGCGCCCCACGAGGCGGCCAGGGCCTCCCGCACCCGGGCGATGGCCCAGGCCAGGAGG
>BBBN01000604.1 GCA_001311585.1 Thermus sp. JCM 17653 | reverse complement strand
GGCGCGGGAGGGTGGGACCCGAGGTGTACCGGCTTCGGCGCGGGCGCTTTTGGAGCTCATCGCCTACGGCCTTAGGGTTCTTCTCTCCCTTCTCCCGCCCCTCCGGGGTACAAGGCAATTTACTAGGCAAGCCCCCAGCGACTTGACCGGTCAGCCTGCAGGCTACCTTGTTGAGGAATGGGCCTCCTTGAGCCCCTCATCCCGGTCCCCAAGCCCGGCGGCCGCCCTGCCAAGGTGCCGAGGAGGGAAATAGTGAACGCCATCCAGAAGGTGTTCCCTTGACGGGGAAGCACGTTACGTCCTGGAGAACGGCATCAAGTGGCGGGCCATGCCTCGTCACGCCGCAGGCGTAGGTTCCTGACTTACCCCACTGGTCCACCGTCTACCCCTACTTCCGCAAGTGGCAGAAGGAAGGCATTTGGGAGAAGGCTGTCCAGGCCCTGGCCCGGCAGGACCGGGAGCGAGAAGGGAGGCTCAAACAGTTGAAAAGTAGCCAACCCTGCTTTATACTTTCTCTCAAATGGATCCGCTTCTCCTTACAGCG
>BBBN01000603.1 GCA_001311585.1 Thermus sp. JCM 17653 | reverse complement strand
GGGGCGGGTAGAGGGCGGCGAGCTCCCGGATGCGCTTCAGGGCCGACTCGTCGTCGGGCTCGTAGAAGTCCACCGTCCCCGAGACCTCGTGGTGCATCCTCGCCCCCCCGAGCTCCTCCGAGGAGACCTCCTGGCCGATGGCCGCCTTCACCAGGGCGGGGCCCGCCAGGTAGAGCCCGCTCCCCTCCGTCATGATCAGGACGTCGGTCATCACGGGAAGGTAGGCCCCCCCGGCCACGCAGTTCCCCATGATGGCCGAGATCTGGGGGATCCCCAGGGCGGACATGCGGGCGTTCAGGTAGAAGATGCGGCCGAAGTCGTCCTGATCGGGGAAGACCTCGTCCTGAAGGGGGAGGAAGACCCCGGCGGAGTCCACCAGGTAGACCGTGGGGATGCGGTTTTCCAGGGCGATGGTCTGGGCCCGGATCACCTTCTTGGCGGTGATGGGGAAGAAGGCCCCGGCCTTCACCGTGGCGTCGTTGGCGATGATCATCCAGTCCCGCCCCGCAATGCGGCCGATCCCCGCCACCACCCCCCCCGCCGG
>BBBN01000602.1 GCA_001311585.1 Thermus sp. JCM 17653 | reverse complement strand
CCAGGCCACGGTGCACCCGTTCTCCGCGAGGAGGCGAACGGCGGCGTGGGTGATGCGGGTGCCGGGGCCCAGGAAGAGGACCCCAAGCCCCGCCACCGGGGCCAGGGTGAGGCCCTCCTGGTCGTAGATGCCAATGCCCCCCGCTTCACGCTCCACCACGGCGTGCTCCACGTAGAGATAGGAGAGGCCGTCCCGGAACTTGGGAAGCTCCTTGAGGTTCCTGGCGCTGGGCACGGGGGGCACGCCGCCTCCCTAGGGGGCCACGGAAAGGAGTCCGAGGCCCAGAGCCTTCCCCGGGCCCACGCCCCGCTTTAGGGTAGCGAGGGCCCTCTCGGGGTCCACCACCTCGAGGCGCCCCTCAAAAAGGACCGCCTGCACCTGGAGAAGCTTCCCCCCCTCTTCCCCGCCCTTCTTCCGCCGCACCTCCAGGAAGGTGTCCTGGAGGATCCGCACCCAGGGGCCGCTCTCCCCCTCCAGGAGGCGGAAGCCTCCCTCCCAAAGCCGCCTCTCCAGCCAGGCGACCTTCTCCGCCCAGGTCTTCAAGGC
>BBBN01000601.1 GCA_001311585.1 Thermus sp. JCM 17653 | reverse complement strand
CGCCCAGGACCCATCAGGGCCTCGGCGTGGGCCCTGTGCCGGAGGAAGGCCTCCAGGGGAAGCCGCGCCATCCCCCGCTTCCAGGCGGGGTCCAAAAAGGCGTTGAAGGGCACCAGGCCCAAGACCCCCTCCCTTTCGGCCAAGGCTGGAGGAGCCCGTCGGAGAGGTGCCTTTCCGAGGGCACCAAGGCGCGGCAGTTGGCGTGGGTGGCGGCCACGGGGCCCCGGTAAACCTCCAGGGCCCTCCAGGCGGCCTCCTCCGCCAGGTGGGAGAGGTCCAGGGCCACCCCCAGGGCCTCCATGGCCTCGAGGAGGGCCTGGCCCCTCTCCGTGAGGGGGCCGGGCTCGGCGTTCCCCCGGCGTAGGCGTTTCGCGTGGCCAGGTGAGGGAAAGGAGCCTGAGGCCCCGCTTGCGCAAGGGGCGGAGGTCCTCGGGGGCTTCCAGGGCGTGGGCCCCCTCCAGGAGGAGGACGAGGCCCAGGACGCCGTCTTGGGGGAAGCGCTCCAGGTGGGCCAAGAGGTCCTCCCGCTCCCGCAGGACCCTGACCAGGCC
>BBBN01000600.1 GCA_001311585.1 Thermus sp. JCM 17653 | reverse complement strand
GGTACGGGCGAGTTCCACCAGGCTCTTCTCCCCCTTGACGGCTTCCAGAGCTGCTTGAAACTTCACTTGGGGGGGTACCGCTTTAGGCTTCTTCATCCTGACCTCCCAGATGAGGTCATCCTAAAAATAAGCGTCTAGTCTAGGGGGTCCACATCCTACGCCCTGGGGGAGTGGGAGCTGAGGCGGAGGCTGGAGGGGACGGGGTCCAGCCTGCCGGACCAGAAGGGGAGACCCACGGCCGAGCCCACCTTGCGCTGGGTGTTTCAACTCTTTATGTGGGTCCGACTGGTGGAGCTGGGGGGCAGGTGGCTGGTCCTCAACCTGGCTCCCCACCACGAGACCGCGGTGCGCCTCCTGGGGGCCGGGCGATATTACCTGCTGGAGTGAAGGGGGTGCGGAATGTGGGCGCGGGTAAGCTGAGCCTGGATTTGAGCCCTCTGTTACCGGCACAGGTGGAAGCCGCGTAAGTCCAGTAAGGTAACCTTCGCGCTCGCTAGAGGGGGACTGCCAGGCCCATGCCGTAGGGGGTCTTATACCCTTTTATGCTAATT
>BBBN01000599.1 GCA_001311585.1 Thermus sp. JCM 17653 | reverse complement strand
CCCTGGCCGCCTGGGCCTTGTCCACCCGCATCCGCCAGAGGCTTTTGGGGCCCTTGGCGTAGGGGTCGGGGCGGGGGCGGAGGTAGGGCAGGGCCTTGCCGAAGACCTCCTCGCTCCCCGCCGTCATCCCCCCGGAGTCGGCGTGGTAAAGGGCGGAGATGGCCTTTCCCCCGTAGCTTAGGACCTGGCCCCGGGTGGCCGCCACCGCCACGCGGTACCGTTCCTTTTCGGCGGAAAAGCCAGGTAGACCTGGCAGAGCTCGCCCGCGCAGAGGTCGTAGGGGGCCTTGGGGTTCAGGCGGCTCACGGCGAAGGTGCGGGCCACCACCGCCTGGGCCTTCAAGGCCTCCAGGGGAAACCCCTCGGGCATCTCCCCGGGCAGGACCCCGAGGAGGTAGTCCTCCAAAGGAACCCGGTTCACCAAAAGAAGCCTCCCCCCTTCCACCAGGAGGCGCACCCCGCCCCGGTAGGCCCGGCCCTCTAGGGCGAAATAGGGAACGGAAAGGTCAAGGAAGGGGTAAACCCTTCCCCCCCACCGCCACCCCCTGGGCC
>BBBN01000598.1 GCA_001311585.1 Thermus sp. JCM 17653 | reverse complement strand
CTCCGGCCAAGGCCAGGGCTTCCGGGGGTAGGGCCAAAGGCCCCGAGAGGCGGGCCAGGAAGGCCCCCAAAAGCCCTCCCAGGACCAGGGCCGGGGTGTAGGGCCCTCCGTAGGCCCGCGCCCCTTGGGCCAAGAGGAGGAGGAGAAGCTTGGCCCAGAGGAGGTAGAGGAGGGCCGGGAGGAGAAGAGAGGGGTGGTGGCCACCGCCACCCAGCCGAGGCCCGTGCCCAGGGCCTCGGGCAGGAGGAGGAGGCTTAGGCCCAGGGCGAGACCGAGAAGCCCGTGCCTGAGGGGAAAGGCCAGGGGTTTGAGCCATTTTTCCAAGAGGCGGCTTCCCTCCGTGAAGGAGGCGGCGAGGAGGGCCGCCAGGAGGCCGGTGAGCACGCCTGCGGGCAGGGCCTCGAGGCCCACCTCCACCCGGAAGGGGAGAAGGGGGACGTAGCCGAAGAAGGCCCCGTACACGGCGAAGCCGGAAAGGGCTCCGATGAGGGCCGGGGTGAGGGCCCGGGCCTCCAGGAGGAGGCTGCGGTAGAGGATCTCCGTGGCCAGAAGGGCC
>BBBN01000597.1 GCA_001311585.1 Thermus sp. JCM 17653 | reverse complement strand
CTCCCCGTGGCCCGGTGAGGACCGGCGGCGCCCCGGGGGCAGGAGGCTCAGGAGGGCCCTTCGGGCGGCGTGGGCGAGGAGGGGCGCCCACTCCAGGGGGAGGGAAGGTTCTATGGCCAGGACCTCCAAGCCCCCCAGGGGGAAGGGGTCTTAGGGCTTGGGGGCCTGGGCTCACGATAGGGCACCCAGCGGTGGGGGAGCTCCCGCACCCGGGCCTGGAAGCGCTCCTCCGTAAGGCGGAGGAAGCCCGGGGGGGCGATCCGCATGAAGAGGTCCCCCGCCCCTGGGGACGCCTCCTCGGGAACCAGGACCCGGGGCCCCAGGGCGGCTTCCTCCTGGTAAGCGGCACGGGGGTCCTCCACCAGCCGGGCGTCCACCCACACCAAGTTGCGGCTTGTCCCCAGGTAGGTGACCCTCCCCGCGAGGCGCTTCAGGGCGGAAAGGTGGGCCTCAGCCGGTCCCGAGGCCCCGTTCTCCAGGGGGTAGGCGTAGGTGAGGAGCCTGCCGGGGAGGGGGAGGGTGTGGTGCCGGAGGGGCTGCCCCTTCCGGTGGGCGGGCA
>BBBN01000596.1 GCA_001311585.1 Thermus sp. JCM 17653 | reverse complement strand
CCTACTTCCAGGGGCTCGGCCGCCTCCTCGCCGTCCAGGGGTTTTCGGGCCGCGCCCGCAGGCCCCCTAAGGACCCTGTGAACGCCGCCCTTTCCTACGGCTACGCCCTCCTCCTGGGGCGGGTTAGGGTGGCGTTGCGCCTTGCCGGTCTCCACCCCGAGGTGGGCTTCCTCCACGCCGAGGGGCGGCGGAGCCCCGCCTTGGCCCTGGACCTCATGGAGGAGTTCCGGGTGCCGTGGTGGACCAGGTGGTTCTCTCTGCCTTTCGGAGGGGCCAGCTCACCCCGGCCCACGCCGAGCTGCGGGAGGGGGGCGTGTACCTGAACGAGGAGGGCCGGAGGCGGCTCATAGAGCTTGTGGAGGCTCGCTTCCTGGAAGCGGTGGCCCACCCCCTGGGCTTCCGCAAGCCTCTGGGGGAGATGATAGAGCTCCAGGCCCAGCGCCTGAAGGCCGCCCTTTTGGGGCGGGGGAGGTACACGCCCTTTTACTTGCGAAGACACTAGTTGCTATACCTATGCGCAAAATCGCGGGGCAAAGGGAGCTTTTAAAGCTTTCTCATCTGGTAGCCT
>BBBN01000595.1 GCA_001311585.1 Thermus sp. JCM 17653 | reverse complement strand
TTCGTTATCAAGGTCCTCACCTTTATCCTGGCCCACAACATCAGCCTCATGGCTCAGAAAATGGCTGGGTAGCAACTTGGGTTAGTATAGCCTCCCCGGGGTTTCCACCCTAGGCCCTTAAAACCGGCCCCCCGCCTTGGGGCGGGGGGTTCTTGGTGCCGAGGGGCGGAATCGAACCGCCGACACTGCGATTTTCAGTCGCATGCTCTACCAACTGAGCTACCTCGGCATGGCGGCCCCGACGGGACTCGAACCCGCGATCTCCCACGTGACAGGCGGGTGTGTTAACCAACTACACCACGGGGCCTTAGGTTTGGGCCGGGTCGGGGGCGTCCGACCGGGCAACTAGGATGATAGCCGGGGGAAGGGCACGTGTCAAGCTTGACCGCCTGCCCTGAGCTCCCCCTCTAAGTTCGGACATCTGCCACCTGCCCGGGGGAGGCGGGGGTAGGGAACAACCTTTGCAGCCAGGCCTCCAGGGCGCGGCGCAGGATATCCACCCACTCCTCAGGGGAAAAGCGCACCGGCTGCCTCAAGAGGACAAAGAGCCCGGAGTAAGCTCCCCACTTCCGC
>BBBN01000594.1 GCA_001311585.1 Thermus sp. JCM 17653 | reverse complement strand
CCCCCGGTAGGCCTCCCAGTCCAGGAAGAGGTGCCCCAGGGAGAGGAAGGAGAGCAGGGCCTCGGGGTGGCAGCGCCACTCCCGGAAGAAGCGTTCCCCGTCCAGGGCCAGGAGCCTGCGGGCGTGGAGGTAGGCTGCCAGGCTCCTAAGGTGCCGGAAGACCTCCCAGGGCTGGAAGGCCTCGCGGAAGTCCCGGGAGGCCTCCTCGTCCCGGAGCCATTGGGCCAGGGCCCGGTCCACCACCTCCCTCACCCGCGAGGGTCCAGGTCCAGGAGCCAGGCCCAGGCCACCGGTCCCGAGGGGTGTGGGTCAGGGCGAGGTAGTCCCCGTAGGAGAGGAGGAGCCTGTACGCGGGGTGCCTACGCCTTGGCAGCTGCGGCGTCCCCTTCTTCTTCCCGGGCAGGAGGCGCTCCAGGACCTCCCAGGTCTCCTCGTAGTGGCCGAGGGACCACATCCAGGCCGCCCACGTATGGGCCCGCTGCAACCCTTCCCCGTAGGCCCACCCGTCCCCGTAGCAGGAAGAAGGCCCCCCCGAAGAGGTGGACCCCCTCGGGAGCCAGGCGGATGGCCCCG
>BBBN01000593.1 GCA_001311585.1 Thermus sp. JCM 17653 | reverse complement strand
CGTCCGAGGCCGGGGCCAGGCGCACACCGGTGAAAAACACCAGGTTAAACAGGGCTACCCCTGAGAGGGCCAGGAAAAGGGTTTCCCCCAGGGGCGCAAGCCCTGGGAGCCTCCGCAGGAGGAGGAGAAAGAGGGGCAGGGCCAGGGCGAAGCGGAGAAAGGAACCCCACTCGGGCGGGATCTCCCTCATGGCCACCCTCGAGGCCACCACGTTCAGGCCCCAAAGGAAAGGCGGTAAGTAGACCAGAGGGTCCTGCCAGGGGGGCCGCCCGCCCAGGCCTTCTACTCCCCTTCCTCCTCCCGCCGCTCCTCCCACAGGAAAACCCTAAGCCTTCCCTTGGGCGTCCCCAAGACTTCCTGGAAGATGGCCTCCGCCTCCTCCTTCAGGGCCTCCTTTTCCTCCCGGGTGAGGAGCCTTTCCCGGGAGACCAAAACCTCCAGCATGGGCACGGATCACCTCCTAGACGAACCTCAGGGTGAGGGCCCGCCCCCCGGTGCCCACCAGGGTGAAGAGGTCGCCCTTGGAGGCCGCCTGCACCGGGGCCCAGGCCCCGGACATCACGATGTCCCCGGGCTCC
>BBBN01000592.1 GCA_001311585.1 Thermus sp. JCM 17653 | reverse complement strand
CTCGGGGAAACCCGGGGGGGTGGGAGGAGCCCCCCGGCGGGAGAGGCCCTGGAGGGCGGGCAGCACCACGAAGAAGAGGAGGAAAAGGAGGCCTAGGAGGTCGTCCAGGCTCATTCCTCACCCTCGGGCTTGGCCGCCCGGCTGATGGACTCCCGCATGTCGGTGTCGGCCTCGATGTTTTTCAGGCGGTAGTAGTCCATGACCCCCAGGTTCCCCTTCCTCAAGGCCTCGGCCAGGGCCAGGGGCACCTGGGCCTGGGCCTCCACCAGCTTGGCCCGCATGGCCTCCACCAGGGCCCGGTTCTCCTGCTCGGCGGCCACCGCCATGGCCCGGCGCTCCTCGGCCTTGGCCTGGGCGATCTTCTTGTCCGCCTCCGCCTGGTCGATCTGGAGCTGGGCGCCGATGTTCTTGCCCACGTCCACGTCGGCGATGTCCACGGAGAGGATCTCAAAGGCGGTGCCCGCGTCCAGGCCCTTTTCCAACACGGTCTTGGAGATGCGGTCGGGGTTTTCCAGGACCTCCTTGTGGGAGTTGGCGCTCCCGATGGTGGTGACGATCCCCTCCCCACCCGGGCGATGATG
>BBBN01000591.1 GCA_001311585.1 Thermus sp. JCM 17653 | reverse complement strand
GGCCGCCGGCTCCTTTCCCCGGGGGAGGCGGTGCTGAAGCTCGGGGGGGCCGGGGACTTCCTCTACGCCGTGGAGCGCTTTGACCCCGTGCCGGAGCTCTTCATCGACTTCCACGATGTTCCTGGTCTTTACGTCCTCAACGGGTGCATGGCCACCACGGGAAGCCTCCTCCGCTGGTTCCGGGACGCCTTCCGCCCCGGGGCGGGCTTCCCCGAGCTGGACCGGGAGGCCGAGGCCCTGCCTGCGGGGAGCGAGGGGCTTTTGGTCCTCCCCTACTTCTTGGGGGAGAAGACCCCTATCCACGACCCGGAGGCCCGGGGTACCGTGGTGGGCCTTACCTTAAGCCACACCCCCGCCCACCTCTGGCGGGCCCTTTTGGAAGGGGTGGCCTACGCCTACCGGCACCACGTGGAGGTGCTGGAGGGGAGGGGGTACCGGGTGGACCGGTACTTCGCCATGGACGGCGGGGCAAGGAGCCCCCTTTGGCGGAGGATCTTGGCCAGCGTCCTCGAGGCCCCGGTGGAGCACCTTCTGGGGGGCGAGAGGGGAAGCGCCTACGGGGTGGCCTTCCTGGCGGGGGTGGCGTC
>BBBN01000590.1 GCA_001311585.1 Thermus sp. JCM 17653 | reverse complement strand
CGAGGAGGAGGAGGGGGAGGAGCACCCCGCCCCCCCCCTCTGGCGAGCTCCAGGGCGGCCTCGAGGAGGGTGGGGCTTTGGTGCTCTATGAAGCCCAAAAGCACCTCCTCCCCAAGCCGCCTTTCCAGGCCCTTTTTGAGCCCCTGGGCCAGGGCCTGGGCCCTGGGGTCGGGGGAGCCGTGGGCGGCGAGGAGGATCACGGCAGGGCCTCCTCGGGGATTCCCAAGGACAGGACCCCCAGGGCCAGGGTGAGGTTTCCCCGCTTGGTCTTCTCCACGAGAAGCCTCGCCCCTTCCGCCAAGACCGCCGCCTCCGCCACCCCCCATAGCCCTGTGTGGCGGAAGACCGCCTCCGAGGGGTTGGGGATCCTCTGGCGTTCAGGACCTCCTTGGGGTGGAAGCGCAAGGGGAGGCCCGCCTCCTCGGCGAAGGCTAGAAGCCCGGCCTCGTCCCGCTTGAGCTCGGCGGTGGCCAGGGCCCTCAGGCTTTCCCGTGCGAAGCCCCCTTCCTCCAGAAAAGCATGGACCTCCCGCCGGATCTCCTCCAAGGGGGTCCCCCGGTTGCACCCGATCCCCAGGACCAGGG
>BBBN01000589.1 GCA_001311585.1 Thermus sp. JCM 17653 | reverse complement strand
TGCCCTCCCTCTTCATCGGCCTGGCCCCGGTGGGGATGGGCATCCTGGCCCCCCTTTCCCTCCTCGGGGGGGCCCGGGAGGCGGGGCTCTACGGGGGAAGCCTCGAGGGCTTCCACCTCCTGGGAGCCGCCCTCTGGGGCCTGGGCGGCTGGTGGTTCGCCCTGGCCATGGCCCTTCTCCTGGAAAACCTCCTCCTCCACCGGGTGCGCCTCGCCTTCCAGCCCGGCCTTTGGGGGCTGGTCTTTCCCCTGGCCGCCTTCACCCTGGGCACCCGGACCCTGGCCGAGGGGCTTGGGAGCCATGTCTTCGCCCTCCTCTCCTGGGGGCTATTCCTGGTGCTGCTTTCCTTCTACCTGCCCCTCCTCCTCCGCACCCTCCTGGCCTTCCTCCGGCTGGAGGTCCTGAAGCCAGCGGCGGCTCAGGCGAACCCGCGCCCTGAGGTCCGCTAGGGCCTTCCGGTCGTTTTTAAGACGCTTCTTGGCCCGGGAAAGGGCCTCGGCCCGGGCCTTAGGCCCCACGCCCCCCAGGACCTCCCGCCGGGCGAAGAAGGCCTCGAGGTCCATCCAGGCCAAAAGCTCCTCCCGCC
>BBBN01000588.1 GCA_001311585.1 Thermus sp. JCM 17653 | reverse complement strand
CCTCACCGCCCCCACGGGGGCCGGGAAGACCCTGGCCGCCCTCCGCTTCGCCTTGGGGCTGAGGGAACGGGTCCAGGCAGAGTCCGGCCTCCTCCCCAAGGTGGTCTACGCCCTCCCCTACATCGCCATCGCCGACCAGGTGGAGGAGGAGGCCCGGGGTATCTTGGCCGAGGCGGGGCTTGACCCGGAGGACCACCTCCTCGTCCACCACCACCTGGCCCTGGCCCGCCTGAGGGAGGAGGAGGCCGTGGAGGAGGCCCTCGCCCTCCAGGAGACCTGGGACCGGGACGTGGTGGTGACCACCTTCCACCAGGTCTTCCCCGCCCTGGTGGGCCCGGGAAGCGGCCTCAGGCCCCTCCACGCCCTGGCGGAGGGGGCCATCCTCATCCTGGACGAGGTGCAAACCCTTCCCGCGGAGCTTTGGCCCCTCCTTCGGGCACTCCTCCGGGAGCTCCCCGGAAGGGTGACGGTGGTGAGCATGACCGCCACCCAGCCCCGGCTGGTGGAGGGGAAGGAGATCGCCCCCGCGCTTCCCCACTACCCGGCCCGGGTGCGGCTGGCCTGGGGGGAGGCGCGCACCCTCGAG
>BBBN01000587.1 GCA_001311585.1 Thermus sp. JCM 17653 | reverse complement strand
CCTCGGCGAGCTCCCGCCAGGTGCGGCCGAGGACCGCCACGTCCCGATGCCTCAAGGGCCTGTAGGTTCCCTCGCCCAGGTCGTAGACCGGGAAGCCTTCCGAAAGCAAGCGCCCAACCTCCTGGGCGATGAGGCGGGCCTGGGCCTCCAGGTCCCCCTGGAAGTGAAAGACCCACGGGCCTCGCCTCGGGGAGGCCTCGAGGCCTCCACGGAGGGAAACCCGGGAAGGAGCCCCTTGAAGAAGCGGTTGTGGAAGTCCGCGAGGCCCTGGTGGTAGCGGCGGCTCTCCCGCAGGGCCTCTTGGTCCACCCCTTGGGCCTCCTCCAGCAGGGCCGCCATCACCCGGGGGTCCGCCCGGCGGAAGCCGTAGATGGACTGATGGGGGTCCCCCACCGCGGTCCAGGCCTGGAGGTCGGGGAAGAGGGCCTTCAGGATTTGGACCTGGACGGGGTTGGTGTCCTGGAGCTCGTCCAGGAGGAGGCGGCGGAAGCGACCCCGGTAGTGGGCCCTCACCTCCTCCCTTTCCAGGCGCGGAGGGCGTGGACCTCGAGGTCGGCGTAGCCCAGGCGCCGGGCCCGGAAGCGGCGGG
>BBBN01000586.1 GCA_001311585.1 Thermus sp. JCM 17653 | reverse complement strand
CCCTCCCCCCGCATGAGGAACCAGTGCACCTCCCGCTCCACCCCTCTGGGGTTCACGTAGCGGGTGGGGTAGAGAGGCAGGAGGACCTCGGCCCGGACCCCCGTCTCCTCCCAAACCTCCCGCACCGCCGCCTCCTCCAGGCTCTCCCCCGGCTCCAGGTGGCCCTTGGGGAAGACCCAGAAGCCCATGCGGTCCCGGAGGAGGAGGACCTCCCGCTTGGCGTTGAAGACCACGCCCCCGGCCCCTAGCTCCATCCGTACCTCCCCTTGAGGTAGCTTAAGGTGGCCTCGTCCACCTCGGGCCCGCCCTGGTAGCGCTCCTCGAGGTTCTCCATGCCGATCAGGGCGAGAAAGGCGCGCTCCGTGGCCTCGTCAAAGACCCCGTGGACCTCCCCGGCGTAAAGCCCCTGGCGCCGGAGGACCCCCTGGAGCCAGCGCACTTCTTCCTCGGTGAGGGGGCGGCGCTCCTTGGGCCTCTCAAAGAGGAGGCGGTGGAGGGATAGGAGCCGGAAGAGCTCGTCTACGGGCTCGAGGTGGTCGTCGGCCCGGAGGTCTATGTACCGGTCCCAAAGCCCCCGTACCCCTTCCCC
>BBBN01000585.1 GCA_001311585.1 Thermus sp. JCM 17653 | reverse complement strand
GGTGGAGGGGGCGGAGGGCTTGGGGTGGAGCTTCGCCTGGCCCCAGAGCTCCTCCTTTTCCACGGCTTCCGGGTGGGGGAGGAGGTTTTGGTCTGGCCCGAGGTCTAGGCCTATACTGAAAGCCATGCCCGAAGCCTGGTGGCCCTGGAGTCCGCGGTCCTCACCCACGGCCTGCCCTACCCCTTCAACCTGGAGACCCTCGAGGCCCTGGAGGAGGCGGTGCGGGAGGAGGGGGCCACACCCAAGACCATCGCCCTGGTGCGGGGGGAGGTGCGCATAGGCCTAACCCCGGAGGAAAAGGCCCATCTGGCCCGAGGAGGGGCCGACAAGGCCAGCCTCTGGAACCTGGCCGCCCTCCTGGCCCAAGGGAGGAGCGCCGGCACCACCGTGGCCGCCACGGCCCATCTGGCCCACCGGTACGGCCTTCAGGTCTTCGCCACCGGGGGCATCGGTGGGGTGCACCCCGAGCCCTACGACGAAAGCGCCGACCTCGTGGCCCTTTCCCGCACCCCCATCCTGGTGGTCTCGGCGGGGCCTAAGGCCATCCTGGACCTCGGGGCCACCTTGGAGCGGCTGGAGACCCTGGGGGTGAG
>BBBN01000584.1 GCA_001311585.1 Thermus sp. JCM 17653 | reverse complement strand
CCCTTAGGCGGTCCTACGGGAGGAGGATGGGGCAGGGGGAAAGCCTCGGGGCCAGCCCCTTGCCCTGGAGCCAGAGCCAGGCCAGCTCCGGGGTCTTGAAGAGCCGCTCCTCGGAGCCGTCTTCCCGGGCGAGGACGAGTCCTGAGGCCCCCCTTCTCCTCCCTACCGAGGAGCACCCCAGTCCGCCCCCGTGGCCGCCCGGGCGAGCCGGCCCCCGCCTTGGTGTAAAGCCCCCCGGCGAGCTCGTAGCTTCCCCGCCAGGGGAGGTCGGGGAGGAGGAGGGCGAGGAGGGTGGGGGGCGGGGCCTTTAGCCTTGGGCGAAGGCCTGGGCGAGGCCGTACCCTTTAGGCCCCTCAAAGGGCAGGACGAGGCCCTGCCCCAGGGCGAGGCCGAGAAGCCAAAGGCCTGCGAGAAGGCGCCGCATGGGTCTACTTTAGCGCTTCTCCTTGAGCACCAGGTAAGCGAAGCGGAAAAGCCTAGGGGCCCTCCGCCAGCGCTTGGGGTCCAGGCCCACCCGGAGGAGCCACTCCAGGCCCAGGCGCTGCGCCCAAAGGGGCGGGCGCCGGGCCTCCCCTGCCAGGACGTCCAGGGTGC
>BBBN01000583.1 GCA_001311585.1 Thermus sp. JCM 17653 | reverse complement strand
CCTGCCCCAGGGCCCGGAAGAGGGGGAGATTCCCCAGGAGGCCTCCGACGCCCCCCTCCCCGCTCCGGGGGAAGAGGCGGCCAGGGGGAGGCTTTCGGCCTTCCTGGAGAGGGGGCTTGCCCGCTACCCCCTGGAGCGGGACCGGCTGGACGGGGAAGGGGGCTCGAGGCTCTCCCCCTACTTCGCCCTGGGGGTCCTCTCCCCCCGGGAAGCGGCGTGGGAAGCGGAAAGGCGCGGCGGGGAAGGGGCGAGGAAGTGGGTTTCGGAGCTCCTCTGGCGGGACTTCTCCTACCACCTCCTCCACCGCTTCCCCTGGATGGCGGAAAGGCCCCTGGACCGCCGCTACGAGGCCTTCCCTTGGCGGGAAGACGAGGAGGCCTTCCAGGCCTGGTACCAGGGGAGGACGGGCGTCCCCCTGGTGGACGCCGCCATGCGGGAGCTCCACGCCACGGGCTTCCTCTCCAACCGGGCGCGGATGGTGGCGGCCCAGTTCGCGGTGAAGTACCTCCTCCTCCCCTGGCAAAGGTGCGAGGAGGCCTTCCGCCACCTCCTCCTGGACGGGGACCGGGCGGTGAACCTCCAGGGCTGGCAGTGGGCGGG
>BBBN01000582.1 GCA_001311585.1 Thermus sp. JCM 17653 | reverse complement strand
CGGGAGGGGCTGGCCCTGGCGGAGGTCCGGGGCGGGAGGACCTCCCCCTCGCCCTGAGGCGGCTTCTGGAGGGTAGGGTGCAGAAGGAGCTACGCCACTGGGCCCAGCTGCTGAAGGAACGGGCGGAGGCCGAGGGGCTCAGCTTTGCCCCGGTGCTCTTCGAGGAGGTAGGGCCCGAGGAGATGGCCATGCTGGCCGCCTACGGGGGCTTCCCCCTCCGCTACCCCCACTGGCGCTGGGGAAGCGAGTACCTGCGCTACCGGGAAACGTACCGCTATGGCCTATCCCGCATCTACGAGCTGGTGGTGAACACCGTCCCGGTCCAGGCCTACCTCCTCAAGGGCAACCCCCTCCTGGCCCAGAAGCTGGTCATGGCCCACGTCTACGCCCACGCCGACTTCTTCCAGAACAACCTCGCCTTCAAGCCCATCCCCAAGGACATGCTCTCGGAGATGGCCCACCACGCCGCCTACGTGGAGCGGGCCATGGAGCGGCACGGGGCGAGGAGCGTGGAGGAGTTTTTGGACCTCGCCCTCTCCCTGGAAAACCTCATCGACCCCCACGCCCCCTACATCCAAAGGCCCGCCCAGAAGGAGGAGGGG
>BBBN01000581.1 GCA_001311585.1 Thermus sp. JCM 17653 | reverse complement strand
GCCTCGGGCAGGGGAAGGTCGGGCCTCGGCCCCGCCCCAAGAAGGGGCGTGGCGTGGCTCGCCGAGGGCGGCAAGGCGAGGCCCAGGTCCTTGGCCACGCGCTCCACGAGCTCCAGGGCCATGAGGCGGAAGGTGGTCCACTTCCCCCCCACCAGGGTGTAGAGGCCTTGCCTTTCCTCTATGTAGTGGTCCCGCACGAGAAGCTTCGTCTCCCCCTTCCCCACAAGAGGCCTCAGGCCCGACCAGACCGCCCGCACCCGGCCCGAGAGGTCCCCCAGGTAGGGCCTTATCTCCTCCAGGAGGTAGGCCACCTCCTCCTCCCGGGGGAGGGG
Source organism: Thermus sp. JCM 17653 (assembly GCA_001311585.1). Lineage (GTDB taxonomy): Bacteria > Deinococcota > Deinococci > Deinococcales > Thermaceae > Thermus. The sequence goes on along the minus strand of BBBN01000581.1, from coordinate 277 downwards.
GCAGGGCTCGGGCTCGGCGGGGAGGTCGGTGGTGCCCAGGAGGGCCATCCCCCGGTAGGGGAGGAGGAAGAGGACGCGGCCGTCCCGGGTCCTCGGGATGAGGAGGCCCGCCTCCAGGGGGTAGTCCAGCACCAGGTGAACCCCGCTGGAGGCGGTGAGGAGGGGGGGGAGTTCGGGGTCCAGCAAGCGGCGCACCCGGTCGGCCAAAGGCCCCGTGGCGTTCACCACGGCCTTGGCCTGGACCTCCACCTCCTTCCCCGAAAGCCGGTCCCGCACC
>BBBN01000580.1 GCA_001311585.1 Thermus sp. JCM 17653 | reverse complement strand
GCCTTCTGCGGCGTCTACGGCCTTAAGCCACCTACGGCCGGGTGAGCCGCTTTGGCTCATCGCCTACGCTCGAGCCTGGACCAGATCGGCCCCATGGCCCGCTCGGTGCGGGACCTCGCCCTCCTCATGGACGCCGTGGCGGGCCCCGACCCCATGGACGCCACCAGCCTGGACCTCCCTCCCCGCTTCCAGGAGGCCCTGGAAGGGCCCCTTTCCTCCTCCGCCTCGGGGTGGTGCGGGAGGCCCTCTCCGGGAATAGCCCCGGGGTAGAAAGGCCCTGGAGGGGGCCTTGGCGGTCTTCCGGGGGCTGGGGTTTTCCGTGCGCGAGGTCTCCTGGCCCTCCCTCCCCCAGGCCCTCGCCGCCTACTACATCCTGGCCCCGGCGGAGGCCAGCTCCAACCTGGCCCGCTACGACGGCACCCTGTACGGGGTCCGGGCCGAGGGGGAAGGGGTGGAGGAGATGAGGATGGCTACCCGGGCCCGCTTCGGTCTGGAGGTCAAACGGCGGGTCCTCATGGGCACCTTTGTCCTCAGTAGTGGCTACTACGAGGCCTATTACGGCCGCGCCCAGGCTTTCCGTCGCCGCCTCAAGGCCGAGGCCAAGGCCCTCTTCCAGAAG
>BBBN01000579.1 GCA_001311585.1 Thermus sp. JCM 17653 | reverse complement strand
TTTGGCCCTGGAGGGTGCCTGGGAGGACCTGGGCCTTTCCTTGCGCCCCGTTTCCCTGGTGGTGGGGCGCCTCGAGGGCCAAGGCCGCCTAAGGGGAGGCCGCCTCCAGGCCGACCTCCGCTACGCCTCCCCTTACGCCGCCTTTCCCCTTTCCCTGCGCCAGGAGGGGGCGGGTTTTCGCCTGTATAGCCCTACGGGGAGGGAAGTTACCGGGGAGGGGCCCTGGCCCTGAGGCTTAAGGGGCTTCCCATCCGGGCTCTGGACACCCTGGCCCTTTCCGGGGAGGCCCTGTACCGGGAGGGGGCCCTTTCGGGAAGGCTCCGCCTGGCGGGGCGCTACCTGGACCTGGAAGGAAGCCTCCGCCGCCTGGGGGCGGACCTTAAGGGGCGCCTCCACACCCCCTTGGGGGAGCTTCCCCTTTCCGGGCGCTACGAGCTTGGGGAGGGGCTCCTCCTCCGGGGCCAGGGGCTCACCCTCACCTATAGGGAGGCCCTGCGCCTTAGGGGGGAAGCGGCCCTGGGGCCTTGGGCCTTGCGGGCGGACATGGTGTTTGACCAGGGTTTTTCTGGCTCGGCTGGGTGCGGGGGCCCTACGGGCTGGGGGGCCTCCTCCTGGGGGAGGGCAG
>BBBN01000578.1 GCA_001311585.1 Thermus sp. JCM 17653 | reverse complement strand
CTCCTACACCCGCAACGACCCTCCCCGTCCCCCCACCCAGGTCCCGGGGACAGGCAGCTACCGCACCCAGGAGGAGCTCCGGCTCTCCCTCTCCCTCACCCTCTCCCCCGGGCTCCTCTCGGGCCTCGAGGCCGCCCGGGCCCAGCTCCAGGGGGCGGAGGCGGCCCTAAGGGCGGCGGAGGAGCAGGCCCGGCTCCAGGAGGAAACCCTGAAAAGCGCCCTTCAAAGCGCCGAGGCCAACCTGGCCCTGGCCCGTCTAAGGAAGGATTCCCAGGAAAAAGCCCTGGAGGAGACCCGGAAGCGCCTGGAGTTGGGCCTGGAAAGCCCGCTGGCCCTCCTGCAGGCGGAGCTCGGCCTTTTGCAGGCGGAGCTCGGCCTCCTGCAGGCGCAAAGCGACTTCCTGAACAAGCGAATGGAGCTATACCAGCTTTACGGCGAACTCTTGTTGGAGGTTCAACCATGAGGAAAACCCTGCTTATCCTTTTCCTGCTGGCCCCCGCCTTGGCCCAACCCCTTCCCGAGGCCCTGAAGAAGGCCCAGGAGACGGCGGGCGTGGCCCTGGCCCGTCTGGAGGTGGAGGCCAAAGCCAAGGACCTGGCCCGCCTCCTCCAAGACCCCCTCCTCACCCCCCTCTCCGAGCTCCA
>BBBN01000577.1 GCA_001311585.1 Thermus sp. JCM 17653 | reverse complement strand
CCTGGCGCGGCGGGGGGTGGGCTTGAGGCCCCTGGGGTACGGCCTTCTTCCCCTCTACCTCAGCGCCTTCCTCGCCACCTACCTGGTCTTCGGGGACCGGGCCTGGACGGAGCGCCTCATGCACCCCTTCCACAGCCCCGTGGGCCTGGGGTTTATGGGGCTTTAGGGGTGATCCTCGCCCTCTACCTTCGCTACCCCTGGCCCTTTCGGGCGCTCCTCGGGCTTTTGGGCGGGGCTTGGGCCCTAGGCCTTGCGGGGCTCCTCCTTTTCCTGGCGGCGAACCTGGACACCCCGGTTTCCGAGCGCTTTTTCCAGACGCACCTTTCGGGGCGGGAGGGGCTTTGGCTTCGGGCCTACGAGGTCTTCCAAGCACCCTGGACGGGGGTGGGGCCCTACCTCCTGGGGGACTACCTGAAGGGCACCCTCCTCGGGAACTGCTTCCTCTTTCCCCTGCTGGAGGCCCGGGGGCTTTCCTGCCCTTCCTGGCTTGTGCCCTTGGGGGGGTTTTGGCAGTTCGCCCACAACCACCTCCTCCAGGCCCTGGGGGAAAGCGGCCTCCTGGGGGCCCTGGGGCTTCTCCTTCTTGCGGGCGGCTTCCTGGCGGGGGCCTGGGGGGAGGGGCTTCTCTTCAGCCTCCTCCTGGCCTA
>BBBN01000576.1 GCA_001311585.1 Thermus sp. JCM 17653 | reverse complement strand
TCCCTTCGCCCGCTCCAGGAGCCGGGCGAAGGCCTCAGGGGTCATCCCCGGGGCGTAGCCCTCGCTCACCGCCTGGAGGACGAGAATCTCCCCCACCGGGTGGAGGCGGAGGGCGTTTTCCGGGGGCGTTCCTTCCCGCCACAGGAGGTGGGCCCGGGAGCCCGGGTCGTAGACCAGAACCAGCTCTCCTTTGCGGGAGAGCACGGTGAAGCCGCTTTTTCCTTCCACGGGGCCTCCTTTGTTACCTTTGTTAAAGGATATTGGCTCCAAAAGCCCTCGCCCTCCTAGGAGGCGTGGGCCGCCCGCCAGAGCTCGGCGAGCCTTTCCGCCCCCACCTCCCGCAAAAGCCGCCGCCCTTCCCGGAAGAGGGCGAGAACTTCTCCGGGCGGGGGTTCGCCCCCAAGCCAGGCCTCGGGCAAGGAACCTCGCGACCACCATAGGAGGGCGAAAGCGACCTCCTTGCGCCTCGCCCTCAGGCGGTAGAGGACGAGATGTCCTTTCCCCGCGTTGAAGCTCGCCCGGAGGAGGTGAGGGGGGGTCCCCAGGGGCGCGGAGAGGAGGGCGGAGAGAAGGTCGGCGAGCTCTCGCTCTTCGCTCGGGTAGAGGCGGCGGTCTCCCCGACCCACGCCGCCCAGCTCCAGGCCCTGGGGCCGG
>BBBN01000575.1 GCA_001311585.1 Thermus sp. JCM 17653 | reverse complement strand
ACTGGCCCGAGAAGGTGAAAGACCTCCAGCGGCTTCTCTTTCACCCGGAGGATTTGTGAAGTAGGGGCAGGTACAGGGCGAGGGCCAGGAGGAGAAGGGCGAGGAGCCCCCCAAAGGCCAGGGCGTACCCCAAGGCCCCCACCGCCACCCCGATGCCCCACTGCAGGAGGAAGGTGCCCCCGATGCCGAAGAGGTTCACCAGGGTGGTGCCCCGGCCCACCAGGTGGGAGGGGACCAGCTCCCGGGCCTGGGTGAGGGTGAGGATGTTGAAGGCCCCGAAGAAGCCGAGGAGGGCGTAGGCGGGGGCCAGGAGCTTAAGGAGGAGCAAAGCGAGGCCCAGGGCGAAGAGGAGGGCCGAAGCGAGGAGGACCCGGGCCGTCCCAAAGCGGTCCGCCAGGTACCCGGATACGAGGAAGCCCAGGACCGCCATCCCCGAGTAGAGGAAGAGGAAGTTCCCCACCTGGACGGCCTCGAGGCCCAGGTGGTAGGCGTAGGCCCCGGCCCAAAGGTCTGTAAGGCGAGGAAGCTCCCGGCGAAGGCGAAGGCCAAAAAGGCCACCCGGAGAAGCTCCCGTTGCGGAAGACCTCCCCGAGCCCGCCTTCCCGCTGTCCCCCCGGCCAGGCCACCCCCGGGGGGGCGTTCCGCACCCCCAGGTAGAGG
>BBBN01000574.1 GCA_001311585.1 Thermus sp. JCM 17653 | reverse complement strand
CCCCCTTTCCCCTATCCGTGGGGGAGCGGCTTTCCCTCTACGGGCGCCTGGACCCCCCCTTCCGCTACGCCCTGGAGGGGGGCCCCCTCCTCCTCAAGGAGGGCCGGTATGCCTTTGATCCCGCCAGGGAGAACTTCCGGGATCCCAGACCCCTGCAGGCCGTCACCTCCCAGGCGGCGGTGGCTTGGACGAGGGAGGGAAAGCTCTGGCTCCTCGTCTCCGAGCCCACCACCCTGGGGCCCTGGCCCGGGCCCTCCTCTCCCTAGGCGCCTGGAACGCCCTCCGCATGGACGGGGGCGGCTCGGCCCAGCTTTGGGTGAAAGGGGTCTTGCGAAGCCCCTACCAGGGCACCCCTAGGCCCGTGGTCAGCGCCCTGGCCCTCTTCCCCTAGGTGCCCGTCTGCGCCAGGGAGGCCTTTACCCAACCCCTTTTGGGCACTTAGGCCACCCGCTCCACCCGGAGGAGGTTGGTGGTCCCCCGGACCCCGAAGGGCACCCCGGCGGCGATGACCACCCTCTCCCCCACCTGGGCCAGGCCCAGGGCCTTCACCTCCCTGAGGGCGATGCGCACCATGTCGTCGGTGTCCTGGGGGTCGGGGGCCAGGTGGGGCACCACCCCCCAGACCAGGGCCAGCTGCCGCTCCACCTCGGGGCTGGGGGTGAG
>BBBN01000573.1 GCA_001311585.1 Thermus sp. JCM 17653 | reverse complement strand
TGAAGCAAGAGGCGGCCCGAAGGCCGCCCTTTGGCGGAGGGGGCGGGATTCGAACCCGCGAGGCCCCTGGCGGGGCCTACCGGTTTTCGAGACCGGCCCGTTCAACCGCTCCGGCACCCCTCCCTGAGCCGGGCGAAGAAGTCCCTTAAGAGCTTAGCACACTCCCCTTCCCGCACGCCACCCGTCATCCCCCGCCCGTCCCCGAAGCGGGTGAGGCCCCTTCCTTGAGGTTCTCCGTTCCGTAGACCACCTCCACCCCGGCCTCGAGGAGGGCGTGGTGGCACATGCGGCAGGCTCCAGGGTGACGTAAAGCCTACCGCCTCGAGCCCCCGGGCCCAGCTTCCGGAGGAGGAGCATCTCCGCGTGGGCCGTGGGGTCCCCCGTGGCCTCCACCCGGTTGTGGGCGGCGTGGACCTCCTCCCCCACCACCAGGACGGCCCCCACGGGCACCTCCCCTTCGGCAAAGGCCCGCCTGGCCTCCTCCAGGGCCCGCCCCATGAGGCCCTCGGCCCCGGAGGCGGAAAGAGCCCGAAGACCTCCTCCACCCTCTTCCCCTCCCCCCGCACGGGCCAGAGGGGCCTGAGCTCCTTGGGCACCCCCTTCTCCGCCAGAAAGGCCACCAGACGCTTCCGCCCGAAGGGCAGGGCCAGGTAGTCCCCGGGCG
>BBBN01000572.1 GCA_001311585.1 Thermus sp. JCM 17653 | reverse complement strand
GTCCCCGAGGGGGAGGAGGTCACGGTCTCCTGCGCCGAGGGGGAGGCGGGGCGGGTCTACCGGGGAAGGCTTCCCTTTGAGGTGGAGGAGATCCGCCCCGAAACCCTGCCCAGGACCAAGACCCAGATCCTGGTGAACGTGGGCACCCCGGAGGAGGCCCTAAGGGCGAGCCTCCTCCCCACGGACGGGGTGGGGCTTTTGCGGATGGAGTTCGTCTTCGCAAGCCACGTCCGCGTCCACCCCCTGGCCCTGACCCGTTTTGAAACCCTCCCCAAGGAGGTCCGCCGCCAGGTGGAGGAGGTCACCGAGGCCTACGCCGATAAACGGGCCTACTTCGTGGAACGCCTAAGCGAGGGGATCGGCCTTATCGCCGCCGCCTTCTACCCGAGGCCCGTCCTCCTCCGCTTCTCTGACTTCAAGACCAACGAGTACGCCCGCCTCCTCGGGGGGCACCTTTTTGAGCCCAAGGAGGAAAACCCCATGCTGGGGTGGCGGGGGGCGAGCCGCTACTACCACCCGGACTACAAGGAGGGCTTCCTCCTGGAGGTGGCCGCGGTGAAGCGGGTGCGGGAGGCCATGGGGCTCAAGAACCTCATGGTGATGATTCCCTTCTGCCGCACCCCGGAGGAGGGGGGGAAGGTGCTGGCCGTCATGGCCGAGGGGGG
>BBBN01000571.1 GCA_001311585.1 Thermus sp. JCM 17653 | reverse complement strand
CGGCCTGGCGGGTGGCGGCGCCCCTCTTGGAGCGGCGGGGGATCCCAGGGCCTTCTCCGCCTGGGCGAGGCTCCGTCCCGGGAGGAGCCGCCCAGGCCCTCCTCCGCCTGGGAGAGGGGGAGAGGCTTTGGGAGGCCCTCTTTAGGGGACAGGCTTACGAGCCCCTCCTCAAGGCCCTCCCCGAGGGGAAAAGGCCCGACCTCCGCGCCCAGGCCCTCTACCGCCTGGGGCGCTACCGGGAGGCCCTCCCCCACTACCGGGCCTGGGCGGAAGAAGACCCCAGGGGCTACCTGGGCCTGGGCTACGCCCTATGGCGCTTGGGAAGGCGGGAGGAGGCCCTCGAGGCCTTCGCCCGCTACGACCACCCGGAAAGCCGCCTGGCCCAAGGCCGCCTCTTGGAGGAGATGGGGCGGGTGGAGGAGGCCCTTTCCCGCTACCTGGAAAGCACCCCGGAGGGGCTATGGCGGGCCACGGCCCTGCTGGAGCGCCTGGGGCGGAAGGAGGAGGCCCTAGGGGTTTACCTCCGCCTCGCCCGGGGGGAAAGCCCCTACGCCGACGACGCCGCCCTCCGCGCCTACCTTCTCGCCGGGGAGCTTGGGAAAGGGGAGGCAAGGCGGGAGGCCTACGCCCGCCTCGAGGGGGGCCTGGGCCTCCTGGTGGGCAAG
>BBBN01000570.1 GCA_001311585.1 Thermus sp. JCM 17653 | reverse complement strand
CGCTGGGCCCCAGGAGCAGCTCGGTGGGCTTGCCCTGGAAGAAGTGGCCGAAGAGGTAGAGGGGAGAGGCGACGAAGCCCAGGGCATTCAGTATGGCGGCCTTGAGGGCCATGCCAGTGGAGACCTTTTCGCCCGGCCTTGGGCCCACGAACCGGTCTACAGTCTGTACCAGTCCTATCTGATCCAGGATGCTGGCCACCAGGCCCAGGTGGCCCAAGCCGTACACCTGTAGGTCGGGTGTGGTTTCCATCCCAAAATCCTAAGGCCAAGGAAGAGGGGCGCGGAATGTCGGAAGAAACTCCACCGTCCCGCAGTTTCTTGGAAATCCACCGGCACTAGAAAGGCTGCCCCAAAGGCGCAGCAGTCTTTCCGGAGTCTATACTTAGGCTCCCGCCCGGCCCCCCATGACGGGAGGGGTTATCCGCCTGCCCGTTGGGACCAGGCCACCCCAAAGGCGATGAGGAGAAGCCCCGGCAGGTCCCCTGGACCCGGGGCTTCCCCCAGGAGGAGGGCGGCGAAAAGGAGGGCGAGGGCGGGAGTCAGGTTCATGAAAGGAGCCACCCGGCTTGCGGAATGACGCCGGAGCACCTCGCCCCACAGGGTGAAGGCGAGAAAAGCCCCACCCGCCGTGTAGAGGATGGCCAGCCAAGCCTTGGGTTCCGCCTCGGA
>BBBN01000569.1 GCA_001311585.1 Thermus sp. JCM 17653 | reverse complement strand
TTCACCCCGCCGAAGTAGCGCACCACCAGGACCGCCACCCGGTCCAGGCCCTGGGCCTCTATGGCGTGGAGGATGGGCCTGCCCGCGGTGCCCGAGGCTCCCCGTCGTCAAAGAAGCGGTAGAGGGGGCCGATCTTGTAGGCGTAGCAGTTGTGGGTGGCCTCGGGCTCCCGGTGGGCCTTCAGGAACTCCAGGGCCTCCTCCTCCGAGGCCACGGGGGCCGCCTTGGCGATGAAGCGGCTTTTCTGGATCTCTTCCTCGTAAACCACCTTGTCCGCCAGGGTGAGGCTCACGCTTCCCCTTCCAAGGCCCGGCGGGCCGCCTCCTCCATGCCCAAGGGGTCCGGGAGGAGGCCCGTCCAGATGCGGAAGGCCAAGGCCCCCTGCCAGGCCAGCATGGGAAGCCCGGTCTGGACCTTCAGGCCCCTTTCCTCGGCCTCCCGCAGGAACCGGGTCCAGAGGGGGCGGTAGACGAGGTCCACCGCCGCCCCTTCCTCCGGGAAGAGCTCCGCCGGGAGGGGGCTTGCGGAGGGGTCCCCCAGGCCTACCCGGGTGGCGTTCACGAGGAGCCGGGCCTCCCGGGCCTTCTCCAGGGGCACGGCCCTTAGGCCGAACTCCTCCGCCAGGGCGAGGGCCCTTTCCGGCGTGCGGTTCCAGACCCAGACCTCGA
>BBBN01000568.1 GCA_001311585.1 Thermus sp. JCM 17653 | reverse complement strand
GGCCGTGGCCTCGGGGTCGGCGAGGAGCCTGATGGTGGCCGCCCGCTCAAAGGCGCTGATCCCCGTGGTGGTGCCCCGGGCGTCCACGCTCACGGTGAAGCGGGTCCCCTGGGGGTCCTGGTTCCTTTCCACCATGAGGGGGAGGTCCAGGGCCTCGGCCCTTTCCTCCGTGAGGGCCACGCAGAGGAGGCCCCGGCACTCCTTGAGCATGAAGTTCACCCACTCCGGGGTCACGTGCTCCGCCGCCATGATGAGGTCGCCCTCGTTCTCCCGGTCCTCGTCGTCCACCAGGATCACGGGACGGCCCGCCCTTAGCTCCTCCAGAAGCTCCTTGACGCTGGCGATCCCTTCCATCACGCCCTCCCCAAAAGCCGCGCCACGTAACGGGCGATGAGGTCCACCTCGAGGTTCACCCCGTCCCCCACCCGAAGCCTCCCCAGGTTGGTCCCCTCGAGGGTGTGGGGGATGAGGGTGACCCAGAAGGCCTCCCCGAGAAGCCCCGCCACCGTGAGGGAGACCCCGTTGAGGGCCACGCTCCCCTTCTCGGCGATGTAGGGGGCGAGCGCCTTGGGGGGGAGGAAGTAGAAGTCCTTGGCCCCCGGGGCCTCGCGGACCTCCCAAAGCCTCGCCACCCCGTCCACGTGCCCGGTGACGAAGTGCCCCCCAAGCCTG
>BBBN01000567.1 GCA_001311585.1 Thermus sp. JCM 17653 | reverse complement strand
GGAGGGGGCTCGCCTGGGGGTGGCGGTGCCTTGGAGGGGGTTTCCGCCTTGGGGCGGAGGCTTTTCCTCCTCTACGCCACCTGGGGCGGAGGGCTTCTCCTCCTGGTCTTCCTCCTCGCCGCCTGGGGCTTCTCCCTGGCCCTGCGCCCTCTGGGGCGCCTGGAGAGGCTTCTAAAGGAGCGCTCCCCGGAGGACCTTAGCCCCTCCCGACCCCGGCCTGGCCGAGCTTCGCCCGGTGGTGGCCGCCCTCAACGCCCTCCTTTCCCGGGTGACGGGGCTTTTGGCCGAGCTTTCCGAGAAGGAGGCCTTGGCCCGGCGCTTCGCCCGCCACGCCTCCCACGAGCTCAGGACCCCCCTGGCCGCCCTCAGGGGCTACCTGGAGGTCCTCAGGCGCAAGCCGGAGCCCAAGGGCCCTGGAAGGGGCCCTTCGGGAGGCGGAGCGCTACAAGGGCGGCTTACCGGCCTTCTGCGCCTTTCCCGCCTCGAGGCCGCCCCCCTTTCCCCAAGGCCCCTGGACCTAGGGGCTTTCCTGCGGGAAAGGGGGGTGGAGGTGGAGGGGGAGGGGGTGGTCCTGGCCGATCCCGAGCTTCTGGCCCTGGCGGTGGAGAACATCCTGGAAAACGCCAGGCTCCACGGCAAGCCCCCCGTGCGGGCGCAGCTTTTGCGGGAGGGG
>BBBN01000566.1 GCA_001311585.1 Thermus sp. JCM 17653 | reverse complement strand
CTCGGGAAAACGGAGGCGGAGGCGGAAGGCCACGCCCCTCTTGACCGGAGCCCATCCCCCTTCCCCCCGCAGAGGAAAACCCAGGTACCACTGGACCGCACGGCCGTACTGGGCGATGTCTACCCTCTCCCCTTCCCTCAGCACCTCCACCTCCACCGCCACGGGGGAAGCCCCGCCCTCCCCCGCGCTTCCGAAGAGGGCGCTCTCCAGCTTTCGGAGTTTCTCCAGGCTTCCCCCGGCCTGCCAGCCCCTCAGGGCCCGCCACCAGAAGCGCAGCTGCCCCCGCACCTCCGTGGCCCGCACCACGCTCACGGGGTCCGCCTCCCTGGGCTCCACCCCGCCCCCGAAGAGGGGGGTGAGGAGGGTGTAGGTGCGCTCCCAGGTGAGGACCCGGGCGCCGTTGGGCCGCAGGAGCGCCCCTCCCTGCTCCTTGCGCCTGGGCGCAAAGGCCTCCTCAAAGGCCCGGACCTTCCGGCTCATGCCTCCTCCCACTTCCTAAGCTTCCCGTCCCAAACGCCCAAGGCGGCCAGGCCGAACCCGTCCCTCCGGTCCTGCTCGGCATCGGAAAGGTTCTGGAACCAGATCCCTTCCGCCCAGGAGCGAACCTCGGCCTCGCCCCAGGCCTCGGGGAGCCGCACGAAGTAGACGCTCCCCGCGGGCACCGCCCGGCGGCTCG
>BBBN01000565.1 GCA_001311585.1 Thermus sp. JCM 17653 | reverse complement strand
GAGGAGGCCCAGGGCCACCCCCAGGGAAAACCCCACCCCCACGGCGAGGCTTCCCACCAGGAGGGCGTTTTTCGCCCCGTGGAGGAGGCGGGCCAGGAGGTCGCGGCCGAAGGGGTCGGTGCCCAAGGGGTGCCCGGGGGAGGGAGGCTTGAGGCGGTTCAGGAAGTCGGGGGCGTTGGGGTCCACGGGGTAGAGAAAGGAGGCGAGGGCCATGAGGAGGAAGAGGCCCACGAGGAAGGCGCCCAGGAAAAGGCTTGGTCTACGCATACTCCACCCTGGGGTCCAGGAGGCCATAGAGGAGGTCCACCACCAGGTTGAAGAACACAATGAGGGCGGCCATGACCAAGACGAGCCCCTGTAGGAGGGGGTAGTCCCGGGCCTCCAGGGCGGTGAGGGCCAGGCTGCCGAGCCCGGGCAGGGCGAAGACCGCCTCCACCACCACCGCCCCCGTGAGGAGAAACCCCCCCTCGAGGCCCAAGACGGTGACCAGGGGCAGGCTTGCGGGCCTCAGGGCGTGCTTGAGGAGGACCCACCCCTCCGGCACCCCCTTGGCCCGGGCGGTGCGGATGTAGTCCTGGCCCATGACCTCCAGGAGGCTTCCCCGGGCCATGCGGAAGAGGATCGCCGCCCGGGCCAGGGCCAGGGTGCAGGCGGGGAGGAGGAGGTGCCGGAGGG
>BBBN01000564.1 GCA_001311585.1 Thermus sp. JCM 17653 | reverse complement strand
CACCGGGGGGCGGACCGCATCGCCCCCGCGGAGATAGCCCTGGTCCGGGCCTTCCAGCAGGCCCAGCTGGCCCTTATCCGCAATCCCGAGGACGAAAAGGCCTTCAACCAGGTCCTGCCCAACAACTTCTGCGCCTACTGCCACGGCCTGGACCTGAAGGCCTGGGAGGAAAGATGAGGGCGCGGGTGCGCAAAAGCCTACCCGAGCTGGTGGCCCTCTTTAGCGCCGGGGGGCTCTTCCTCACGGGGGTGGAGCTCCTCCTCATGGGCCACACGGAAGGCGTCCAGCTCCTCGCGCCCCTCACGGCCTTCGTCGGGGCCCTCCTGGGGTTCCTCGGCCTGGTCCTGAAGAGGTGGGGCCTGGCCCTCGCCCTGACCCTGGCCCTTTTGGCCCCGGCGGGGGTTTTCGGGCTGCTCCAGCACCTGGAGGAGGGCCTCGAGGCCCGGCCCCCCGCGGTCTACCGCTGGGCGGACGCGGAAGAGGAATGGGGGGAGTGGGAGGAAGGGGAAACGGAAAAGGCCCCGCCTCCCCTGGCCCCCCTCCTCCCTCTCCGGTCTCGCCCTCCTGGGGCCTGGGCCTCTACGCTAGGGAAGGATGAGGGTCTTGGTCGTGGAGGACGAGCCCGGCTTCTGGAGCCCATCCTGGCCTACCTGCGCCGGGAGCGGTTCGAGGCCT
>BBBN01000563.1 GCA_001311585.1 Thermus sp. JCM 17653 | reverse complement strand
CCTTCCGCCTGGGGGAGGACGACGCCCACCACCCCCGCCTGGGCCGGGTCCTCGCCGCCTCGCGGCGGGTGAAGCTTTTGGAAAGCCCGCCCAAGAGGCGGGTGAAGGACCTGGTGGAGCAGGCCCTCAGCTTCGCCAGGAGGTCCAAGGCCCCGTGGCCGTGGTGGTGAACCGGGTGGGGCGGGCCCTCGAGGTCTACCAGCCCTCCGCGAGGAGGGCCAGGACGCGCTCCTCCTCACCGGGCGCATCGCCCCCACGAGCGGGACCTGCGCTTCGCCCGCACGCGGCGCTCCAGGAGCGCCTGGACCGGGGAGAGGTGGCCTACGTGGTGGCCACCCAGGCCTTGGAGGTGGGGGCCGATCTGGACTTTGCGGGGATGGTCACGGAGCTTTCCGACCTTTCCGCCCTGCAGCAACGCCTGGGGCGGGTGAACCGGCGGGGCCAGAGGGGGCGGGCCGAGGTGGTGGTCCTGGGAGAGGAAAAGGCCGAGGCCAAGGAGGCGCGACCCTACACCCCGGAGGCCCTCAAGGCCACGTGGGCGTGGCTTGATTCTTTGGGGGCGAGCGAGGGCGTGGACCTCTCCCCTAAGGCCTGGGCGGAGGCCACGACGCGCCGCCCTCCCGACCCGTGGCCTTCGGCCGCTCCCGCTCCTCCATGCCCTTCTGGGAGGCCCTTCTTCC
>BBBN01000562.1 GCA_001311585.1 Thermus sp. JCM 17653 | reverse complement strand
CCTCCACCGCCTCGGCCACCCGCAGGCTGTGGGCCTCCAAGCTTCAGGCCTTCCGGGGCCGTAGAGGGGGTTCTCCGGGCGCAGGCGGAGGACGTAGCCCTCGTAGCCCGCCTCCTCCCCCCAGGGCCCCACCTCAAAGGCCTCCTCCAGGAAGGCCTGGACCAGGGGGCGCCACTCCCCGCGGAAGTCCGGGAGGCGCTCCTCCAGAAAGCCCCGCACTTCCTCCCGGGCCTCCCTACGGTTCTCGGCCCCCTCGAGGCGTTTCTTGAGCTCTCGGAAAACCTCCCCGGCCCCTTCGGGGTCTTCCAGGGCCTGGGCCAAAACCGCCGGGTGGAGCCGGAGGAAGCGGGGCCTCTCCTCCCCCCACTCGGCCACGTCGGGGACGGGCTCCTGGGAGGCCGGGTCCCAGTGCCCCTCGGAAAGCCCCCCAAGCGCCGCGGGCACCAGGAGGGTGTCCCCCGGGCGCAGATAGGGTCTTGGAAGGAGACCTCCGCCACCCTTTCCCCGTCGTAGCGGAAGGCCTTGCCGTTCTTCCTGCTCAAAGTCCTCTCCTTCCTCTTGCCAGGCCCTGGGGGCTCCTCCTCCTGGCCTTCCAGGTCGGCGAGGTCGGCGGCCGCTCCCTGGAGCCAGGCCCGCACCGCGTAAAGGGGCAGGCGCACCGCCTCCCTGGGTCCGGGGGG
>BBBN01000561.1 GCA_001311585.1 Thermus sp. JCM 17653 | reverse complement strand
CCACCACCACCTGCTCCGAAAGCCTCTCCCCCTTCAGGCGGCAGGCGGAAAGGACCCCGGCCAGGGCCACCGCCCCCGTGCCCTGGATGTCGTCGTTGAAGGAGGGAACCACCTTGCGGTAGCGCTCCAAGACGTTGAAGGCCGCCTCCTTGGAGAAATCCTCCCACTGGATGAGGACCTTGGGGTAGCGCCGCTTCACCGCCTCCACGAAGCGGTCCAGGAAGCGGTAGTAGGCCTCCCCCTTAAGGCGCTTGTGCCGCACCCCAAGGTAGAGGGGGTCCTTGAGGAGGTCCTCCCGGTCGGTGCCCACGTCCAGCTCCACGGGGAGGGTCTTGTCGGGGCCCACCCCGCCCACGGCGGTGTACAGGGTGAGCTTGCCGATGCTGATGGCCATCCCCCGTAGCCCTGGTCGCCGATCCCCAGAATGGCCGAGGAGTCCGTGGCCACGATGAGGCGCACCTCCTCCAGGGGCACGTTCTGGAGGGCCTCCTCTATGCGGTCGATGTTCCGGGTGCTGGCGGTGAAACCCCGGGGATAGCGGTAGATGTGGGAGAACTCCCGCACCGCCTCCCCCACCGTGGGGGTGTAGAGGATGGGGAGCATCTCCTCTAGGTGGTCCACCAAGAGGGCGTAGAAGAGGACCTCGTTCCGGTCCTGCAGGTGGCGCAGGTAAATGCCTTCGTG
>BBBN01000560.1 GCA_001311585.1 Thermus sp. JCM 17653 | reverse complement strand
CCGGCCCGGGTCTACGTGGGCACCAAGCACTGGCACCCCACCCTCGGGGAAGCGGTGGCCGCCATGCACGAGGACGGGGTCAAGCGGGCGGTGGCCATCGTGGCCGCCCCCCACTACTCCTTAAGGAGCGTGGCCGAGTACCGCGAGAAGGTGGAGGCCGCCCTCAAGGCCCTCCCCGAGCCCATAGACTTCCTCTGGGTGGAAAGCTACGAGGCCCACCCCGGCCTCATCGCCGCCTACGCCAGGAGGCTGGAGGAGGCCATCTGGCGGCTCAAGGACCCCAAGCGGGCAGCCTACGTCTTCACCGCCCACTCCATCCCCCTCTCCGCCGTGGAGAAGGGGGACCCCTACCCCAGGCAGGTGGAGAGGACGGCGGAGCTCATCGCCCAAAAGCTCTCCCTCCCCCGCTTTCACGTGGCCTACCAGTCCGCGGGCCGCACCCCCGAGCCCTGGCTCGGCCCCGACATCAACGAGCTCCTTAGGGCCCTCGGGGAGGAGGGCGTTGAGGAAGCGGTGGTCCAGGCGGTGGGCTTCCCCGCCGACCACCTGGAGGTCTTCTACGACCTGGACCTCGAGGCCCAGGCCACGGCGAAGGAGGTGGGCCTGAGGCTTCTTAGGGCCCGGAGCCTGAACGCGGACCTGGACTACATCCAGGTTCTCAAGGAGCTGGTGGAGGCCGCGTGGCTG
>BBBN01000559.1 GCA_001311585.1 Thermus sp. JCM 17653 | reverse complement strand
GGCGGGGTGAAGGGCGGGGTGGGCCTTGCGGGCTACCTCCTGGAGGAGGGCTTTCGGGTCATGGCCCTCGCCGCGGTGAACAGCCTCGGCCGCCCCTTTGACCCCCTCACGGGGAGGCTCTACGCCGAAGGCCTCCTCGCCCCGGAGGAAAAGGCGCTTCTTCCCGACCTCTCCCGCTACCGGGGACGGGAGGAGGACTACCGCTTCCCCTTCCTCCTCGGCCAGCACACCACCCTGGCGGTGGTGGCCACGGACGCCTCCCTCACCAAGGCCCAGGCCAAACGCCTCGCCATTATGGCCCAAGACGGCCTCGCCCGGGCCCTCCGCCCCGCCCACACCCCTTTGGACGGGGACCTGGTCTTCGCCCTGGCCCTGGGGGAGGGAAAGGGGGTGGAGCCCTACCTCCTCCTCCGCCTCGGGGCCTACGCCGCCGACGCCCTCGCCCGGGCCATCGCCCGGGGGGTGCTCTTGGCGGAGGGTCTGGGCTTCCCCACCTATAGGGGTTTAGCGGCCGGGGAAGGGGCTTAGGAGGACCTCTACCCGGAAGACCTCCCCGCCCCGGCGCACCGTGAGCCGGACCTTATCCCCCACCCGGTAGCGGCGCACCTCCCTAAGGAGGTCCTCAAAGGCGTTCACGGGGACGCCGTTCACCTCCAGGATCACGTCCGGCACCCCACCCGACTCCAGGCCCCTAA
>BBBN01000558.1 GCA_001311585.1 Thermus sp. JCM 17653 | reverse complement strand
CCCCCTCCCCGCGGCCCGCACCCCGTTGGCCACGAGGTTGCGGAGCATCTGCAGGAGCGGTCGGGGTCCCCCAGGACTTCGGCCTCCTCTCCCTGGAAGGCCACCCCGTGTTCTCTGGCGGCCTCCTCCGCCAGGGCCTTCAGGTCCACGATGTGGGGGCTGAAGCGGAAGCCCGTCTCCCCCTGGGCCAGGGCGAGGAGGTCCTCCACCAGGCGGCCCATGCGCTCGGCGGTCCTTTGGGCGGCGGCCAGGGCCTCGAGGTCCATAGGGTTCCGCCCCAGGCGGTCCAGGTGGCCGAGGAGCACGGTGAGGGGGGTCCTGAGCTCATGGCTCGCCTCGGCCAGGAAGGCCCGCTCCCGCTCCTTGGCCTCCTTGAGGGCGGAGAGGAGGGTGTTCACCGCCTCCACCATGTGGCCAAACTCGTCCCTGGGAAGGCGCAAGGGGACGGGGTCCAGGCGTTCGGGGCTCCGGGTGGCGATCTCCTTCGCCGCCTCCGCCAAGGGCCTCGTGGCCAGGCGGGCGGCGAGGTAGACCAGGACCACCCCCAGGGGGAAAAGGAGGAAGAAGGCCTCCAAAAGGGCCTGCCTCAGGGCGGCCAGGGCGGCCTCAATGGGGGCCGCCTCGGCGGTGAGGGCCAGGAGCCCAGGGGCGTGCGCACCACCGCCGCCAGAAAGCCCTGGGCCAGAAGGCCTTGGG
>BBBN01000557.1 GCA_001311585.1 Thermus sp. JCM 17653 | reverse complement strand
CCGGGACCTTGCTCAGGCGGCGGACGGCGCGAATACGCCCCAGGAGGGAGAGGCCGTCCATGTCGGGCATCATGACGTCCAGAACGATGAGGTCGGGGGTCTCCTTGCGCAGGTACTCCAAGGCGGCTTGGCCGAGTCCGCCA
Organism: Thermus sp. JCM 17653; assembly: GCA_001311585.1. Lineage (GTDB taxonomy): Bacteria > Deinococcota > Deinococci > Deinococcales > Thermaceae > Thermus. The sequence goes on along the minus strand of BBBN01000557.1, from coordinate 555 downwards.
GGACCACCTCGTGGCCCGAGCCGGAAAGGAGCACCTCCAGGAGGTAGCGGATGCGGGGATCGTCGTCCACCACGAGAAGGCGCGCCACGAAAACCATGCTACGCCAAGGGGGCGCTTCCGTGCACGAAAGCCCTTTTCCCCAGGTTCCCAGGGAAGTATCATGGGGCGATGAGGATCGCCTTCCAGGGCACGGAAGGGGCTTACAGCGAGGAGGCCCTGCTCAAGGCCTTCCCCGGGGCCACGCCCCTGGGCTTCCCCACCTTTCACCAGGTCTTTGAGGCGGTGGAGGCGGGAGAGGCCGAGCTGGGGGTGGTGCCCGTGGAGAACACCACCGCCGGGAGCATCCACCAGACCTACGACCTCCTCCTGGAAAGCGACCTCCACGTGGTGGGGGAAGTCATCCACCGGGTGGAACACTGCCTTCTCGCCCCCAGGGGCACGGGGCTAAAGGACCTCAAGGCGGTGAAGAGCCACCCCCAGGCCCTGGCCCAGTGCGACGGCTTTCTGGCCCGGATGCGCCTGACCCCCCATCCCCGTCTACGACACCCGCGGGGG
>BBBN01000556.1 GCA_001311585.1 Thermus sp. JCM 17653 | reverse complement strand
TGGTCCGGAAGAGGGAGGGGTTGGCGAGGAAGCGGCCCATGGCCTCGAGGGTGGGCTCCTTGGGGAGAAGCCTCTCCAGGGGAAGGGCGCGAAGGCAGGCGAGGTCTTTAGGGTCGCACCCCCTCTCCCTGGCCCAGGCCTCGCCGAAGGGAAAGTCCTCCCGAAGGGGCCTCACGTACCCGCAACCCCCCGATTGGAGGATGGCCCGGTGGAAGAGGCCCTGGGCCTCCGGGGTGGCGAGGAGGGCACAGACCAGCATTCCCCCGGCGGACTCCCCGAAGAGGGTGACGTTCTCGGGGTTTCCTCCGAAGTAACGGATATGCCCCTTGACGAAGCGGAGGGCCTCCAGGACGTCCAGAAGCCCGTAGTTCCCCACCGCCCTGGGGTCCTCCTCCGCCAAAGCAGGGAGGGCCAGAAAGCCCAAGGGCCCCAGGCGGTAGTTGGGAGCCACCACGATGACCCCTTCCTCCGCCAGCCGGTGCCCCCCGTAGATGGGCTCGGCCCCTGCCCCCGAGGTGAAACCCCCGCCGTGGAGGTAGACCATGACGGGAAAGCCCTCGGGGGGAGGCACCTGGGAAGGGAGGTAAAGGTTCAGGACCAGGCAGTCCTCCCTCTGGGGGGGGATGGGGCTTCCGAACCGGGCGGTGAGCCCCGGGCCCTGGGGGCAGGCTACCCTTTCCCGCCCCACGCCCCCGGGCCAGAGCC
>BBBN01000555.1 GCA_001311585.1 Thermus sp. JCM 17653 | reverse complement strand
CCTCCAAGCTCGCCCTTCCCCGGGCCCTGGGAGCGGAGGAGGTGGCCCCTTACGAGGCCCTGCCCGAGAAGGTGCGCGCCTTGGGCGGGGTGGACCTCGTCCTCGAGGTCCGGGGCAAGGCCGTGGAGGAAAGCCTGGGCTTCCTCAAGCCCCAGGGGCGCCTGGTCTACATCGGGGCCGCCGAGGGGGAGGTGGCCCCCATCCCTCCCTTAAGGCTCATGCGGAAGAACCTCGCCGTGCTGGGCTTCTGGCTCGCCCCCTTGCTCCGGGAGAAGGGGCTTCTGGAGGACGCCCAGGCCTTTCTCCTGCCCCGGCTGGGCCGGGAGCTCAGGCCGGTGGTGGGGAAGGTTTTTCCCTTCCTCGAGGCCGAGACCGCTTCCAGGCCCTCCTGGACCGGGGGCACACGGGCAAGATCGTGGTGCGCCTATAGCCCCAGGTAGGCCCGGGCCGCCGCCAGGTCGAAGAGGGCGTGGCCCACGCTCTTGAAGAGGACGAACCGCCCCTCGCTCCGCCTCCCCAAAAGAGCCTCCCGCAGGGGGACCACGGGCTTTCCCACCCCCTGGAGTTCCCCCGCTTCCAAGAGGGCGTCTTCGGTATCGCAGTAGAGGGCGGCCTCCCGCACCAGGGCCTCGGGGACCTCCCGCATCTCCGGGCGGAAGGAGCCCACCGCCGCGAGGAAGACCCCCTCCGGCAGCTTTTCGG
>BBBN01000554.1 GCA_001311585.1 Thermus sp. JCM 17653 | reverse complement strand
CCTCCCCCCTCGCCCGCTTCCTGCGGACCAGGGCCTCCAGGAAGGCCCGGCCCGCCGCCGAGATGCCTTCGTTAACTTCTGGTTTTTGATATCCGTTTTCCCTAACCTCTTTCGGGGTCACAAACCCCTCCCTCTTTTCGCGTGGGGAACAGCTCTCCCCCGCACACCTAACTGGTGCCTCTTGCCTTTCCCGCTGGGAGGGGGTACGCTTGGGAAAGGATAACCGTCCAGTGAGCTGTTCTTGGCCCCTCCCTAGGGGTAGCTCTTCTTTGGTCCTCACGCGGCCCTGCCGCCTTGGGCTCCAAACGAGCCCGGTCTTCCCGTTAGGGGCTATTATACCGAGCCGTCCCAAATGGGAAGGGGGGATCCCCTTCGTACCTCCAGCCTAATCAGGGACAGCAGTACAGCCTCAGCAAGGGTACGGAGGGGTAGGGTACGCCGTCTGTTAGGGGAGAGTGAACAGCCGTGCTGTACCTTACTGCACGTAAGGGTACGCCCTTCGTCTTGGGCTGTGCCGTACGGATAAAAGACAGGCCCCCCGGGAGACCCGGGGGGCTTCTCTTGGGCTTTCTGTGTCCATGCCCTGGGGGTCCTAGGTTAGGTCATCGCGCATCGATCCCCACGCATCCTCACGCCTACTCTCTTCCCCCTTCACGGCAAAACCCGCCAGGCGTTTCTGCTGGCCGCTGTGGTGGGCCTCAACCCCCGGTTTTGTGG
>BBBN01000553.1 GCA_001311585.1 Thermus sp. JCM 17653 | reverse complement strand
ATCCGGCCCTCCCCGTCCACCACCCGGGCCTCCACCCCGGGCAGGGGCACCCCCACGTACCCCGGCTTGGCGGGAAGGGGAGAGGGGTGGCCAGGGCCGGGGCCCCAGCTCCGTCTGCCACCAGTTGTCCAGGGGCCAGGCCAGGTGTTCCCGGGTCCAGCGCCACACCTCGGGGGCTAAGGCCTCCCCCACGCTCCCCACCAGGCGGAGCCCCGTGGGCCTGGCCTCCCCGTGGCGGCGGAGGGTGCGGAGGAAGGTGGGGGAGGTGAGGAGGAGGTCCACCCCCAGGCGCTTTAGGCGCTCGTAGAAGGCGGCGGGGCTCGGGTGGTCGGGGCGGTCCTCCAGGAGGAGGCTGGTCCCGCCAAGGAAGAGGGGCGCGTAGAGGCCGAAGGAGTGCCCCACCACCCAGAAGAGGTCGGCGGTGGTGTGGAAGACCTCCCCGGGCTTTAGGTCAAAGAGGTGGCGCAGGGCCCAGGCCACCCCCACCATGTACCCCCCGTGGCCGTGGAGGACCCCCTTGGGGGTGCCGGTGGAGCCGGAGGTGTAGAGGAGGAAAAGGGGGTGGTTTGCGGGGACGGGCCGGGCCTCCTCGGGCCTGCCCTCCGTGGCCCGTTCCAGGAACTCCGTGGTGCCCCGGGGGTGCCAGAGGACGGGCAGGTCCAGCCCGGAGAGGGCCGCCTCCACCACGGGGCGCAAGGGGACGAGCTGCCCCCGGCGGTAGTAGCCGTC
>BBBN01000552.1 GCA_001311585.1 Thermus sp. JCM 17653 | reverse complement strand
CCCCTGACCTACGAGGCCCAGCTTCCCCTGAAGGAGGGCCTGGTGGCTGAGGCCTTGGCGCGCATCGCCAAGCTTTCCTTCCCCTTAAGCCCCATCCGCCCTTCCCCCAGGCCCCTGGGCTACCGCACCGCCGCCCAGTACGCCCGCCACCCCTTGGGGGGCCTGGCCTACCGCTTTCCGGAAAGCCACGAGCTCTTCCCCCTGGAGAAGGACCCCCTGGTGGCCGAACCCCTGGCCTGGGCCCTGGAGGTCCTGAGGTTCTGGCCCCTCCCGGTGGAGGAGGTGGCCTTAAGGGGGAGCCTCTTAAAGGGCCAGGCCCTCCTGGGGCTCATCGGGGGAAACCCGGAGGGCCTAAGGCGGGCCGCCAAGGCCCTGGTGAAGGAGGGCTTCGCGGGGTGGTCTGGGCCGAGCCCTCCCCCAGGGGGCGCTTCCGGGGACAGGTGCGCCCCCTGCACGGGGAAAGAACCCTCCTGGAGGCCTTCGGCCCCCTCACCGCCACGGTGAGCGTGGAGAGCTTCGCCCAGGTGAACCCCCTGGCCATGGGGCTTCTCCTGGAGGAAGCCCAAAGGCTGGTCTCCGGGGGGCGAAGGGCCCTGGAACTCTACGCGGGCTCCGGACTCCTTTCCCTTCTCCTCGCCCCCCGCTACGAGGAGCTGGTGGCGGTGGAGATCAGCAAGGAGGCGGTGCGGGCGGGGGGAGGCGGACCGGCGGCGCCTAGGGGTGGGGAACCTCCG
>BBBN01000551.1 GCA_001311585.1 Thermus sp. JCM 17653 | reverse complement strand
CCCAGGTGGGGCTTGTGGCGGTGGATGAAGGTTTCCTGCCTTTCCCCCATGCCCACGAGGAGGAGGTCGGGGGCCTTTTGGCCGATCTGGGCCACCACCGGCTCCTCCTCCTGGAAGTAGCCGTGGTGGAGGCCCACCACCACGCCCCCCAGGCGTTCCACCTCCCGGGCGGCCCGCTCCGCCACCCCCGGCTTTCCCCCGAGGAGGTAGACCCGGACCCCGGGAAACCGGCGGAGGAGGGCCAGGGTGAGGTCAATCCCCGTGACCCGCTCCGTGAGGGCGGCCCCGCAGAGCCTGCGGGCGGCCCAGAGGATCCCCACCCCGTCCGGGGTGACGAGTTCGGCCTCGAGGACGGCCCGCCGCAGGGCCTCATCCTCCTGGGCCCGCACGGCGATTTCCGGGTTTAGGGTGACCACCTGGTGGGTCCTGGGCTCCTGGAGGAAGCCCCCGATGCGCCCTAAGGCCTCCTCCATGTTCACGGGGTCCAAGGGAAGTCCGAGAAGGGTCAAGCGCTCCATGCCACGAACCTTTGAGCGTAGCGGTCCTGGGTGAGGCCGAAGGCGGCCTTGGGGAAGAAGCGGGTCTCGGCCAGCTTGGGCACCACGGGGTCCACCCCGATGAGGCTGGCCCGGGCCAGCTCCTCGGTGCGGCCCTGGCGGTGGAGGACCTGGCCCTCGGGGCTTTGGAAGAGGGCCTCTTGGGGGTCGGGGAAGGCCTTGAGGAGGGCGGTGGCCAG
>BBBN01000550.1 GCA_001311585.1 Thermus sp. JCM 17653 | reverse complement strand
GTGGGGGAGGTGGTGGTGGCCCTGGAAGGGGAGAGGGTGCGGCGGGTCTATTTCCGCCCCCAGGGTTTGGGGGTGCCCCCTTACCTCCTCACCCCCGGGGCGGGGTGGGGGTTTTTCTTCCTCTCCCTCTTCTGGACCCTGCTTCTTTTTCAGCCCTCTCCCTTCCGGGCCTGGTGGCTGGAGGCCTTGGCCCTCCTTAGGGGTCATCGGAGGCTTTACCTCTTCACCAACCTTCTCCTTTACGGCCTTTTCGCCCTGGGAGCGGGGATGGCTTACGGGATGCCGGAGCTGGCCCGGGCCCTGCAGACCCTTTTCGGGGGGGCCCTCGAGGCCCTAGGCCTGGAAGGGGCGGTGGGGAAGGGGGTTTTGGTCCTGGCGGGGGTCATCTTCCACTGGAACTTCACCCAGGGGCTCCTCCTCACCGGCCTTCTCCCTGCCCTCCTCTTGGGACTTCCCGTTCTCCTCTTGAACGCCCTGCGTTACTTGGTCTTCGGCTTCGCCCTTTCCCCGGTCCTCCTGGGGGGATGTTTTTGGCCCACCTGCCCACCCTGCTCCTGGAGCTCCAGGCCTACATCCTGGTGACCTTTGGGGGGCTTGTGCTCCTCCTCAAGACCCTCCGGGGGGAGGGGTATAGGAGGGGCCTAAGGGGGCTTTTCCTGGCCTTTTATCTGGGGGCTTACGTGCTCCTTCTCGCCGCCTGGTACGAGGCTGGGAGGTGGTCTTCCTCCTATGAGGGTGGCGGTGCTGGGCGCGGGG
>BBBN01000549.1 GCA_001311585.1 Thermus sp. JCM 17653 | reverse complement strand
CCTCCCCCGGCTCCACCACCCCCCCGGGGAAGCTCACCTGCCGGCGTGGGTGGGGAGGCGGGGGCTCCTTAAGGTGAAGAGGAGGCGCTCCCCCAGAAGGGGCACGGCCACCGCCGCCAGGCGGAAGCCGGGCGGGGGCTCTAGCCCTCCCGGCAGGCTTTGAGGGAGCGCTTCCTTAAGGCGCTCTCGGGGTCCATCCCCTTCTTGCGAAAAGCCCCACCAGGTGCCAAAGCGCTTCCTCCAGGTCGCCCGCTTCCAGGGCCTTCCTCAGGCCTTCCTCGTTTCCCGGGTCTATCCCCTTCCTCTGGAGCTCGTAGGCCCGAAGCAGGGTGGGAAGCCCCTTAGGCAGGCCGCAGGGGTCCTCCTTCTTGCCCTCCTGGGCCTTCAGGTCCTCCCAGCGGGCCTTCACCTCCTCCGGGGTCCTGGCCTCCGCCTCCCCGAAGACGTGGGGGTGGCGGCGGATGAGCTTCTCCACGATGGCCCGCTCCACGTCCTCGTAGGTGAAGCGCCCCTCTTCCTCGGCGATGACGCTGTGGAAGGCCACCTGCAAAAGGACGTCCCCGAGCTCCTCGGCCATCTCCTGGGGGTTTCCCTTGAGGAGGGCGTCCGCCGCCTCGCTGGCCTCCTCCAGGAGGTAGGGCACCAGGCTCTCGTGGGTCTGGGCCCGGTCCCAGGGGCACCCCCCCGGGGCCCTGAGGCGGCGCATCACCTCAAGAAGCCTTTCCATGCCCCCCATTCCTCCCTACGAAGGA
>BBBN01000548.1 GCA_001311585.1 Thermus sp. JCM 17653 | reverse complement strand
AAGCGGGTGTTGCCTTGGGCTTAGGGGAGTGCTAGAATCCCTTAGGCGTGGGCGCCGTAGCTCAGCAGGATAGAGCGGGGGCTTCCTAAGCCCTAGGCCGGGGGTTCGAATCCTCCGGGCGCACCAAAACCCTAGGCCCCGCCTCACGAAGAGGCGGGGCCTTATACCACCCCATGCTGGTCCAAGCCCGCATGGGGGCCCCGGTGCCCCGCCTGGGCTTGGGCGAAGGATTCACGCCCTGGCCGGGCGCCGGGAGCGGGAAGGGGTTTCCAAAAGGCCCTCCACCCTCCTTGCGGGCTCCAGCCGAAGGCCGGCCACCTCTGGCCGGGCCTCGGGGCGCAGGTCCACGTAATAGCCCCCCTCGGCCTCGGCCACCTTGCCCACCTCGAGGCCCTGCTCCTTCAAAAGGGCCACCAGCCGGGGGAGGGAAAGCCTGGGCCCCGTGGCCTTGTAGGTGCGCCAGCCCTCCTCTCCGGTGAGGAGGCTCTTCTCCTTGGGCGCCCCGCCCAGAAGGAGGGCCATGAGGGCGGCCACCACCTCCACCCGCCTTCGGCGAAGAGGCGGCCCGCGAAGTCTTGGTAAAGGCGGTAGTCCTTCTCCGGCACCCGGGCGAGGCGGGCCAAGAGGTGGTGCCACTTGGCCTCGAGGACCTCCTCCGGGGTGGGCGGGTTCACCCTCTTGAAGGCGCGGCCCACGGCCTTTTCCAGCTCGGCCAGCTCCCGCCGTTCCCGGGGGCCGTAAAGGAGGACCACCTCTCCCCCCCGGCC
>BBBN01000547.1 GCA_001311585.1 Thermus sp. JCM 17653 | reverse complement strand
TCCTCCTCGCCGGGGTCTTCGCCTTCGCCGTGGGGGTGGAGACCCGGGGCCGGCCTTTGGAGGAAGAATGAGGGTGGCCCTCACCATCGCGGGCTCCGACTCGGGGGGCGGGGCGGGGGTGCAGGCGGACCTCAAGGTCTTCTTCCGCTTCGGGGTCTACGGGACGAGCGCCCTCACCCTGGTCACCGCCCAGAACACCCTGGGGGTGCAGCGGGTGCACCTCCTGCCCCCCGAGGTGGTCTACGCCCAGATAGAGAGCGTGGCCCAGGACTTCCCCCTTCACGCCGCTAAGACCGGGGCCTTGGGGAACGCGGCCATCGTGGAGGCCGTGGCCGAGGCGGTGCGGCGTTTCGGGGTCAGGCCCTTGGTGGTGGACCCGGTGATGGTGGCGAAAAGCGGGGACCCGCTTCTCGCCCCGGAGGCGGCGGCCGCCCTCAAGGAGAGGCTTTTTCCCTTGGCGGCCCTGGTCACCCCGAACCGCCTCGAGGCCGAGGCCCTCCTGGGTAGGCCCATCCGCACCCTGGAGGAGGCGGAGGAGGCCGCCCGGGCCCTCCTCGCCTTAGGCCCCAAGGCCGTCCTCCTCAAGGGGGGGCATCTGGAGGGGGAGGAGGCGGTGGACCTCCTCGCCACCCAGGAAGGGGTCTTGCGGTTCTCTGCCCCCCGGGTCTATACCCGGAACACCCACGGCACGGGCTGCACCCTTTCCGCCGCCATCGCCGCCCTCCTCGCCCTGGGGAGGCCTCTGGAAGAGGCGGTGGCCGAGGCCAAGG
>BBBN01000546.1 GCA_001311585.1 Thermus sp. JCM 17653 | reverse complement strand
CCCCGAGACCGCCCCCGGAACGGTCACGGGAAGCCAGCCCCTCTCCGGCATCCTCCCGGGAAGCCTGTCCGGGGTAAGGGCCATGGGGCTTTTCCCGGAGGCGTTCAGGCCGTGGAGGGCCCCGTCCCACACGAGGGCGAAAAGGTCCCCCCCGATCCCGTTGGAGGTGGGCTCCACCACGGTGAGGCAGGCGGCCATGGCAATGGCCGCGTCCACGGCGCTTCCTCCTTTGAGGAGGACCTCCATCCCCGAAAGGGCCGCAAGGGGCTGGCTCGTGGCCACCGCGCCCCGCCTCCCCAAGACCACGTGGCGGCGGGAGGGGTAGGGGTAGTGGGTGAGGTCCATGGCCCCATGCTACCTTTAAGGGGATGGCCCGCACCCCCCTCTCGGAAGCCCAGGAGGATTACCTGAAACAGCTCTTTCTCTTGGAGGAAGGCCTTGGGGGTCCCGTCCCTACCCAAACCTTGGCGGAGCGGCTCGGGGTCAAGCCCCCTTCGGCCACGGAGATGCTCAAGAAGCTGGCGGCCCTGGGCTGGTGCACCACAGCCCTTACCGGGGGGCCAGGCTCACGGAGGCGGGGCGAAAGGTGGCCCTGGAGGTCCTGCGCCACCACCGCCTCCTCGAGGCCTTCCTCCATCAAGCCCTGGGCTACGGCTGGGAGGAGGTCCACGAGGAGGCCGAGCGCCTGGAACACGTGATCAGCGAGGCCCTAGAGGAGCGCATCGCCGAGGCCCTGGGCCACCCGGCCTTTGACCCCCACGGCGACCC
>BBBN01000545.1 GCA_001311585.1 Thermus sp. JCM 17653 | reverse complement strand
CCGGGCCTCCTCGAGGCCTTCGGGAGGAGGAGGACTGGCTCCTCGCCTCCACCCGGGTCCTCACGGGGCTCCTCGGGGAGGTCCTGGGCGCCCCGCCCCCCTGGGCCAGGCCCGTGGGCCTCGCCGACCTCTCCCAAAGCCGCCTCGCCGAGGTGAAGGAGAAGATGCGGGCCCTCCTCAAGGTGCACCGGCTGGAGTGGAAGGCGGGGAAACCCCACCTCCGCCTGGGCCCGGACGCCCGCAGGATCGGCCGGGAGCTCCCCGGCTGGCTCGTGGAGGAGGTCCAGGGGGAGGTCCTGATCCTGAAGGAGAAGGGCCTGGAGAAGCTCGGGCTGGGAAAGCGAGCCCCTTGGTGGCCCTTCCGGGGCTGAGGAGCGGGGGGCTTATCTTCGCGAAAGCTACGTTTCGCGAAAATACCCCTCCCACAAAGATGGCCTTGCCCCTCTCCTCAGGAGGCGATCCCATCTGGAAGCCCCTCATCCCGGCCCACGATGGTCAGGGAAGCTACCTTGGGGCGCGGGAGGGGGCGTGTACCTGAACGAGGAGGGCCGGAGGCGGCTCATAGAGCTTGTGGAGGCCCGCTTCCTGGAAGCGGTGGCCCACCCCCTGGGCTTCCGCAAGCCTCTGGGGGAGCTGATAGAGCTCCAGGCCCAGCGGCTGAAGGGGGCCCTTTTGGGGCGGGGAAGGTACACGCCCTTTTACTTGCGAAGACACTAGTTGCTATACCTATGCGCAAAATCGCGGGGCAAAGGGGGTTTTTAAAACTTTCTCATCTGGTAGCCT
>BBBN01000544.1 GCA_001311585.1 Thermus sp. JCM 17653 | reverse complement strand
CCCCGACCCCAAGACGCCCTACGCCCTCTACGTCCTGGGGGAGCCCCCCTTTGACCTCGAGGAGGCCTCGCCTCGTGGGGAGATGGGGTACGGGGGCGGGGCCAGCGTGGGCCTCGGGCGGTTTCGGGTGGAGGGCCCCCTGGAAGAGGAGCTTCCCGAGGCCGAGGCCCCGAACGCCTACGCCACCCTGGCCCCGGGGCCTTTGGAAGGGGCCCTCTACTACGAGGTGGAGCTACTGGGGAAGGCTCGGCGGGGCCTACGTGGGGGGGCAAGCCCTTCAAAAGGGCCCCACCTGCGGGCGCGGGAGGGGAGCGTCTACCGGGAGGCCGCCCACAAGCTCCTGGAGGTGACCCCCACGGAGCCCCCGGAAGAGGGGGTGCGGGTGTGGGAGCCCCTTCTGGTCTTTCCCTTGGGGGTGAGGGTATGGGATTCCTGAGGAGCTTTCGCCTGGAGCTGGAGGCCCTAAGCCCGGTCCACGTGGGCACCGGGGAGGCCTACCCCGCCTACGCCTACGTGCCGGACTTTGCCAAGAAGGAGGTCCACCTCCTGGACCCCGGCGCCCTTCTCCTCCACCTTCCCGAGGCCAGGAGGCGGCAGTACCTGGAGAAGGTGGCCCAGGGCCCCAAGGCGGCCCAGGAGGTGCTGCGCTACCTCTCTGCGGAGGGCCAGCTTCCAAGGGAGGCTATCCTCCGCACCCTTCCCGCCAGCAAGGCTTTTTTTTGGACACAATCCAGTCCGCCACCGAGGAGGCCGCTTTGGAGTACCGCCCGTGCCCCACTCCCCTCGGC
>BBBN01000543.1 GCA_001311585.1 Thermus sp. JCM 17653 | reverse complement strand
TAACCCAAGTTGCTACCTAATCTCCGGGCCTGAAAAATAGTGGCCGCTATGCTTTCCCGCATCATAGCGGCCTTTTGCATCATAGACGATGCCCTTAAGGCAATGGGCCACAAGGACGACCCTCAAGCCAAGGCCCCCGCTTCCGTCATCCTCACCCTGGCCATCTACGCCGCCATGGAACTGGGCGGCAAGCACAACAAGGCCCTGGCCCTCGCCAAGGACCTCGGGCTCTTCACCCACGTCCCCTCCCCAAGCCGCTTCAACCGCAGGCTCCACGCCCTCTACCCCCTCCTCCACCTCCTGGCCCAGGCCTGGAAGAACCTTCACCAGGCCCAGGCCTACGCTCTAGACACCTTCCCCCTCCCCGCGTGCGAGAACATCCGCGCCCCCCGCTCCCGCCTCTGCCCGGACAAGGCCTACCGGGGCTTCATCCCCAGCAAGCGGGTCTACTTCCACGGCCTCAAGCTCCACCTCCTGGTGGACGACGGGAAGTTCGTCCACGAGGTGAACCTGACCCCGGGGAGCTTCCACGACCTGGCTTCCCTTCTCCTTCTGCCCCTGGACCTTCCCGAGGGGGCGGAGCTCTACCTGGACCGGGGGTACGAGAGCCATCTGTACGAGGACCTGCTCCGGGAGGCCCAGGGGATCGTTCCCATGGTCATCCGCAGGAGGAATAGCCGGCGGTATTTGCCCTGGATGCAGTACCTGGCCATCGTGGGGCGGAGGGTGGTGGAGACGGTGGGGGGCATGCTTCACGCCATGTTTCCCCGGCGCATCCACGCCGTGACCCAAAAAGGC
>BBBN01000542.1 GCA_001311585.1 Thermus sp. JCM 17653 | reverse complement strand
TTCGGGCCTCGCTTCCCGGAGGGCGGCCCAAAGGAGGGCGGGGAGGTCCTCCGCTCCCTCCTCGGGCACCCTCCAAAGGGCGAGCTCCTTCCTTCAAGGTCGTAGACCAGGGCGGGGCGGAGGCCCCCCTTGGGCCTCCCCAGGACCACGCCCCGGACGCCCGGGCGGGGAGGAGACGAAGGGCGAGGGCAAGCCTTTCCGCCAGGGAAAAAGGGGGGCGCGGGGAAGAGGCGGAGTGGACCGCCCGGGTGAGGAGGAAGCTAGCGGCCCAAATGAGGGCGAGGTCCTTGTCCACCCAGGCGAAGAGGAAGAGGAAGAACAAGGAGAAAAGGACCAGGAGGAGGGCCGCTCCCAGCCCCTCCCGCCAGAGGAGGCGAAGCTTTAGCCCAAGGTGGCGTCCGGCCGTGGCAGGCGGTTCGGCGCGCTCCATCCCTCACCTCCACAGGTACCTTCGTATGCTACCTCAGTAGCTCCACCCCGGCCGTCCTGAGAAGTACCCGGCCACGGGTCAGCCGTCAGGCTACCTTGCTCAGATTGTGGACCAGCGTCAGCGACGTCGTGCTCGTTGGCGGGGTGGACGAAGGCCTTCAGCAAGCGTTCCCCCGTGTCCGTCAGGATCTGGCGATGTAAGCTCAGCCCTTGCGGGCTGACCTCCCCTTCACCTGCAAGGTACGGGCTTCGCCCGTGACTTTGGCCCCGTCGTTCCCTCGGGGCCCCCTTTTTCTGTGGTCTGCAAGGTACGAGCTTCGCTTGTGACCACAGACTGGCTATCCATCACCAGAGCGCTGGGTGAACCAT
>BBBN01000541.1 GCA_001311585.1 Thermus sp. JCM 17653 | reverse complement strand
TGGTGGGGGGTCCCCAGACCCACCCCTTCCGCTTCCCCCCGGGTGCGGCCCTTCCCCAACGTCTTCCGGGTGGGGGAAGGGGTCTTCCCGGGGCAGAGCGTCCCCGCCGCGGCCCTCTCCGGCCTCAGGGCGGCCCCGCCTGGCCCTAGAAGCCCTAGGCTTTGGAGGTAGCGAAGGAGAAGCCCGGCCGTCCTTCCCTCCCTTTCCGTGAGGAGGTCCAGGTGGGTGAGGCCGGGGAGGACCTGGGCCCGCGCCTCCGTCCCCGGGAAGAGCTCCGCCAGGCGGAAGTCCTCCGCCTTCGGGTAGAGGCCCCGCCCGGCCCCCAAGGCGAGGAGGGGGTAAGGGAGGGCCCGGGCTTGAGGCCCGGGAGGACGTAGGGGTACCCCCCCACCTCCAGGAGGAGGCGGTAAGGAAAGTACCACTCGGAAAAGCCCGTTTCGGGGAGGGCGAAGGCCCTTAAAAAAGGCCCTCGGTCCGTGGCCTCCCCGGTGTCCCGCCAGGCGATGGGGCCCGCCCTTGGCCCCCGCACCGTGCGCACGAGCCGCCCCTGGAAGAGGCCAAGGAGGCTCAGGCCCTCCCTGGCCCAGGCCCGCCCCGCGCTCACGCTGAAGACGGGGAAGAGGCTGTAGTCGTCGTCCACCCTTAGGAGGGCCAGGGCCTCCCGGGTGGCCCGGTAGGGGCCGAAGGGAGGGTCTCCTCGGGCCTTTTCGCCGCGAGGAAGGCCTCCGCCTCGGCCAGGGCGAGCTCCTTAGGCCCAAGCCCCGGCCACGCCAAGACGGGGCTCCCCTCCCCCCGAAGGAA
>BBBN01000540.1 GCA_001311585.1 Thermus sp. JCM 17653 | reverse complement strand
ATCCCCTTTTCTGGGCCCCTTGGGAAGAGGTCTACCTGGGCCAGGATGCGGATGAGGCTGGCGAAGCGATGGCCCGCAAGGTGGCCGCCCTGGCCCGGAGGCCCGTGGTGCGGGTGCGGGTCCCCCACTTCCTCTCCCAAGTTTTTTCGCCTATGAGCACAACCACACAGGTGCGCCCCTCCATTTGGCTCTCTATCCACCTCTTGATTGCTTGTTCTCCGCCCCTTGTTATCTCTTCCCACTCGTTGTCTTGGGCGGGCTTATTGCCTTCCACTATCCCCATGTTTCTGACCTGGGCTGCTCGCCAAGCATCTTGTTCGTAGTGAAAGCTATAGAAGATCCTTCTAGCCATGAGCCCATTCTACACAAGGTATTGGATGGGGGAATACGCAGGAGCGGACCAAGCTTCTGTGAAATCTGACTGTCTACAAAGAGGAACAGAAGCCTCTCCTCCCACCCCAGGCCGAAGGCCCCTGAAAGCGGCGCACCTCCTTCTCTAGGGCCGGTGATAGGGTCAGGTGAGGCTTGCGTTTAGCCTTTATGCACCCCTCAAGGAGGCCTCCTTAGCCTCCCCCTTTTGCGGGTTTATGCGCCTTTCTCCCACCAAAGCGCATAACCCGCAGGATTTGTCCCTGCGGGGCCCCTTTTGTGCGCGAAAGCAGGCTTTCGGGAACAGAGGGGTTCAGGGGGAGGTGAGGATGACGCCAGCCTCCCCCACCGCCACGAACCGGCCACCCCCGTAGGCGATGCCATAGAGCCACGCACTCGTCCCCGAGTTCACCCCCCGCCACGTGAGGCCGTCCAGGGAGG
>BBBN01000539.1 GCA_001311585.1 Thermus sp. JCM 17653 | reverse complement strand
CGGGCCCCGGAGGCCAAGGAGCGCCCCCCCGGGGGCCTGGAAAACCCTCCCCCTCCCCAAAAGGCCCCTGGGGAGGAGGGGCCCTACCCCTTCCCCGGCCGCCTGAACTCCGTGAAAAGAACCCCCTCCAGAGCCTGGGGGAAGCGGTAGACCCCCTGGAGGCCTTCCCCGCCCTCCAGGGCCATGTAGACCAGGTTGGGTTCCCGGGGGCGGAGGGCCCCCCTTCCAGGCGCGGGCCACCATGAGCCCCTGGCCTCCCTCCCGCCCACGGAGCGCACCAGCTCCGCCATGAGGGGGGCGCGCTCCCTCAGGTCCTTGTCCGTGGGCTTGCACTCCACGAACCAGAGGGTGCCCTGGTGAAAGGCGACCCCGTCCACCTCGGTGAGCTGGGAGTCCAGGGCCCCGTCCCCCCCAAGGGGCTCCAGGTGCCCGCCCATGGCGGCCACCCCGCCCCTGGAGGCCAGGTACTGGTGAAGGTGGAAGTAGACAAAATACTCCAAGGGAAGCCCCTTGAGGCTTTCCCGCTCCTTCGGAAGAAAGGCGCATCCGAGGCGCCGGGCGAAGAGGTGGAGGAACTGGTCCACCACCGGGGAGGTTTTCCAGGAGGCCTGGACCCCGGCCCAGCGCCTCAGAATCCCCTTGGCCGCGGCCAGGACCTCCGGGTCGGGGCGGAGGGAAGGGCACCTTTCCTTCAGGCGGTAGCCCGGAGGGCGAGGAGGTCCTCGGGCCTCCCCTCCTCCCAGGGCACCGGGGCCTCGCCCCCGTCCAGGAGGAGGAGGCGGTCCCCCTCCAGGTAGTGGGCCCGGGCACCCT
>BBBN01000538.1 GCA_001311585.1 Thermus sp. JCM 17653 | reverse complement strand
ACACCCCCCGCCAGCCAAGGCCTCCTTGAGGAGGGCGAGGGGCGTGGCGGCCATGAGCCTCCCGTGGCCCCGAGGCCCACGAGGAGGGTGGAGACCGTGGCGTAGTTCTTGGGAAACCACAGGCTGAAGGCTTTCAGGGAGCCCATGAGGGCCGCGGCCATCCCCACCCCGATCAGGCCCGTCCCAGGGCCAGGACAGGGAAGCTCTGGGCCAGGCCGAAGACCAGGCTCCCCAGGGCGGCCACCAGGAGGAGGCTCGGCGTGACCAGGCGGGGCCCCAGGCGGTCCAAGAGACCTCCCAAGGGGAGTTGCACCGAGCGAAGGCCAGGTAGAAGAGGCTCGTCATGAAACCCAGCTCCGCCGGCCCCAAACCCAGCTCCTGGGAGAGGTCCTTGGCGAGCACCGCGTTCGCCGAGCGGTAGAAGTAGGAGAGGAAATACCCTAAGGTGAAGAGAAGGAAAACCCGGACCCCCATATCACCTCCGGTTGAGCCACACGCCCAAAAGGATCATACCGCCTCCAAGAAGGGCCCCAGGCCTCAAGGGCTCCCCCGCCAGGGGCCAGGCGAAGAGGGCCCCGCTCAGGGGCTCCAGCATGGCCACTAAGGTGGCGGTGCGGGCGGGGAGGGTCCGCACCCCAAGGAGGAAGAGGCCAAAGGGGACCACCGTGCCCAGGGTGACCAGGTAGGCCACCGCCCCCCACTGGGCCGGGCCGAGGGCCAGCACCTCCTCTCCGTGAAGGCCGAGGACAGGCAGGGAGAGGCAAGGCCCCCACCCCCGTGGCGGCCCCGAGGGCCACGAAGGCAGGCGTGCGGAG
>BBBN01000537.1 GCA_001311585.1 Thermus sp. JCM 17653 | reverse complement strand
CCCGCCCCCGGCCTTTCCCCCGGGGCCCGCGCGGCCCGGCTTTCCCGAAGAGGGCGGGTTCTTCGTGGTCTACCGGGGCCGGCCCTACTGGGTGAGGCCCTTTCTGGAGGACGAGAAGAAGGACATGTCCCGGGAAGCCTTCGCCCGCTTCGTCCAGGAGGCGAGGGAGCTTGGGGGCCAGCTCTGCCTTCCGGTGGTGCCCCACCACGCCGCCAACCTCCGAAGCCGCCGCCCTCGCGATCGGAAGAACGTGCTCGCCCGCTGGCGGGCCTGGGCCGGGGAGTACGGGGTCTTTCTGGTGGACCCCGGGGCTCCCTTGGAGGAGGCGGTGGCCTCCTTCCTCAAGGGCAAGCTTCCCAAGAAGGCCCTGCCCCTGCCCCAGGAGGGGCCCGTCCTTCTGGCTTTGGTCTCCGAGCAGGCCGCGCCCCTCTACGGGGCCTACCTCCACGCCCGCCCCAAGGAGGCCTACCTCCTCACCACGCCCGAGATGGAAGACCGCCTGCGCTGGGCGGAGGCCTTCTTCCGGGCCAAGGGGGTCCGGGTGCGCAAGAGCTTCCTCCCCGGGCCCTGGGCCCTTTGGGAGGTGCGGGACCTCCTCTCCCCGGTGGTGGAGGAGGCCCTCCGGCGGGGCCACCCCGTGCACGCCAACCTGAACGGCGGGACCCACGCCATGGCCCTGGGGCTCTACCTGGCCCTAAGGGAGGGTGCCCGGGCCCACTACCTGGAGGGGGACCGCCTCCTCCTCCTGGACGGGGGCGAGGCCCCGGTGCCTGGAGGAGGGGAGGCCCGAGGGACCTCCTCGCCTCCCGGGG
>BBBN01000536.1 GCA_001311585.1 Thermus sp. JCM 17653 | reverse complement strand
CAGGGGATACCCCGGGGGGCACGGGAAGGAGGTGGTCATGGTGGAACTCTTTGGATTCGGTCCTCACCTGATGGTGGATGCTACGACGCCAACCCCGAGAGGCTCCGGGACGCCGAGCTGGTGCGTCGGGTCCTGGACGAGCTCCCCGAGGAGATGGAGATGACCAAGGTGCTCCCCCCCTTCGTCTACAGCTACGGCCCCGGGGGCGAGGACGGGGTGACGGGGGTGGTGATCATCGCCGAAAGCCACATCGCCATCCACACCTTCCCCAAGAAGCGCTTCCTCTCCATAGACATCTTCTCCTGCAAGGCCTTTGACATGGCCAAGGCCCTGAAGAAGCTGGCCGAGGTCTTTGAGATCGGCCGCTACGAGACCTACATGATCCAGCGGGGCAAGGAGTTCCCCAAGGACCCGGAGCTGGCCCGGGCCATCGTCCTGGGCGAGCGGGAATACCTGGAAGCCCGGGTGGGCTAAACAAGCCCATGGGCACCTCCTCCGAAGGCGTAGCGGGTTTCCCCGGGCGCGCCCGGGGGTTTTCATTTTGGGCTCATGTTTTCTACCTAATTTTTGGTAAGGGAGGCTTCGTATGGTGCGCAAACTCCTGACGCTGGTAGGGCTGGCGCTGGGCATGGTTTTGGCCCAGAACTTCCGCGGCCTCTCCCTGGGCACCCCCTACCCGGAGATGGGGGTGCAGCCCGGGGAGAGCGTGAACCTCACCCTGACCCTCAAGAACCACGGCCTGCCCCCAGGGGTGGTCCGCCTCTCCCTGGCCGAGGTGGCCCCGGGCTGGCAGGCGAGCCTCATCGGGGGCGGGCGGC
>BBBN01000535.1 GCA_001311585.1 Thermus sp. JCM 17653 | reverse complement strand
CCCAGGACCACGCCCCCCCCCGATGCCGGTGGAGACCGTGAGGTAGAGGGAGCTCTCCTCTCCCTTCCCTGCCCCCAGGTGGTGCTCGGCCAGGGCGGCGGCGTTGGCGTCGTTTTCCAGGAAGACGGGCCGCCCCGTGGCCTCCTCCAGAAGGCGGCGGATGGGGAAGTCCTTCAGCCCCGGGATGTTGGGGGTGAAGCGGATGACCCTTCCCGGAAGTCCAAGGGCCCCGGGGTGCCAAGGCCCAGGGCCTCCGCCCGCACCCCCGCCTTCTCCTCCGCCTTTTGCGCCGCTTCCGCTAGGGCCCGCACCACCTCCATCCCGCCCTCCTTGGGGGTGGGGAGGACCACCTCCGAAAGGAGCCTCTCCCCGTCAAAGGCGCCGGCGGCGATCTTGGTGCCCCCCAGGTCCAGGCCCACCACGGTCATGGGGCTTCCTCCCGCAAAAGGGCCTCGGCCTCGCCCCAAAGGGCCTGGGGCACGAAGAGGGCCACGTCCCCCATGTAGGTGCCCAAGGCGGCCTCGGGGAGGCCGGCGAAGGGGGTTTCCAAGAGCACGGGGATGCCCTTGGCCTCCAGGCGGGCCCGGATCCTTCGGCCACGGGCCTGGGGGCGGTGAGGAGCTTAAGGTAGGGGGTTCCGGCCACTAGGCGGCGTTCCATAAGACCTCCACCAGAAGGGCGTACTCCCTCCCCGCGGCCTCCACCTCGGCCAGGGGAATGTGCTCCTTGGGGGTGTGGGCCAGGGCGGGGTCCCCGGGGCCAAAGCCCAGCACCGGGGCCTTGGCCCCCAGGTAGGGGGCGTCGGTGGTGAAGGGCCAAA
>BBBN01000534.1 GCA_001311585.1 Thermus sp. JCM 17653 | reverse complement strand
CGCCTCCCCCTCCCCCCTTGGGCCAAGCCGGGCGGGAAGGCCTGGCTTGGGGTGCGGGCGGCGGAGGTCCTGGTGGTGCGCCAAGACCGCCCTCCGCCAGCGGAAAACGTTCTGGAGGGCCGCCTAGAACGCCTGTACCCGGAGGGGCTGGCCTACCGGGCCTTCTTCCGCGGGCCCCTTTCCCTGGAAATCCTCCTGCCCCGACACGTGCAGGAGAGGCTCCGCCTCCAGGCGGGCCAGGACCTCCGCGTGGTCCTCAAGCCCCGCTACCTGCACCTGATGCCGGGCGAGGCGGAGGAGTAGTCCCAGGGGAAGCCCGAACTTGTTCCACACCCCCTTGAGGAAAAAAACGGGCCTGGGAGCGCTCCACATCCAGGTGCCGGGCGAGGCTTCTGGGCTCCGGGGGCACCCCCTGGCCCAAGGCCAGGAGGACCGCCACCTCCCCGGGAAGAAGCCGGACGCCGAAGCGCCCCTTTAACCCATCGGGAAGGCTCTTGGGGTCGTCCTTCCGGGTGAGGAAGGCGTAGGCCCTAAGGTCGTAGCCCGAAGCCCCCTTGGGGTGAGCCAGAGAACCCCCTGGCCCCGCTCCAGCCGGTCCAGCCCCGCCAGGGGCAGGCCCCTGCCTTCGTTCCAGGAGAGGGAGAAGCTTGGGAAACCAGGGCCTTGTGAACCTGCGCGTAAAGGGCCAGATCGCGGGTAAAAAGCACCACCTGCAAGGCCAAACCTCCTTTCGCCAAAGGACCTATAGGCCGGAAGACCCCTTAGGCCAAGGCGAAAGGAGGGGCCCGGGGAACCAGGGCCTGGGGAAGGAGGAGGCGGTACCCG
>BBBN01000533.1 GCA_001311585.1 Thermus sp. JCM 17653 | reverse complement strand
GTCCGGGCCTTGGCCCAGGACCCGGGGACTGAACCTCCTCGCCCACCTGCACCTAAGGCCCGGGGTACGCTTCCTCGTGGTGGACAAGGGGGAAGGGGTTCGGGTGGAAGTAAGGGGCGAGGTCTTCCTCCTGCCCCAGGCCCTGGCCCAAGCGGTGGGGGTGGAGCCTTTAGGCTAGGGGCATGCGCCTCGTGGAGCCCTTATACCACCCCATGCTGGCCCAAGCCAGCATGGGGGCCCCGGCCAAAAAGGCCCGCGGGGCTTCCGTACCTGGGCTTGGGCGAAGGATTCACGCCAAAAGGGTATTAGAGCTTCCGTGCGCTTCGCCACCCGCCGGGACCTTGGGGACGAGGACCTTCCCCGGGCTTCACTCCAGGCCCAGGTGGACCAGGGTCCGGAAGGCGTGCTGGAGCCGGGCCCCAAGCCGGGAGTGAAGCGCCCGCTCGGGCTCCAGAACCGAGAGGAGGTTCGGGGCCTGGGTGAGGTAGAGGGCGGAAACCCCTAGGCAGGGTCCACGAAGAAGAAGGTCCCGCCAAAGCCCGCCCAGGTCCACTCCCCCACGGAGCCCGGGGAGTAGCCCATGGGCTCCACCCGCACCGCCACCCCCAGGCCGAAGCCGTACCCGGGCCGAAGGTACTCCGGCCCCCGCTTGAGGGCCTCGAGGTAGAGGCTTCCCAGGTGGTCCTGGACCATGAAACGCGCCAAGGTAGGGGAAAGGACGCCCCGCCCCAGGCGGAGGGCCTCGAGGAAGCGGAGGTAGTCCGCCGCCGTGCCCACACCCCCCATCCCCCCCGGCGTAGCGGGGAGGCGGGGCCTCCACGGGGA
>BBBN01000532.1 GCA_001311585.1 Thermus sp. JCM 17653 | reverse complement strand
CCCCGAAAGCGCGCCCTGAGCGAGGCCGTGACCCTCCTGGTGGCGGGGCACGAGACCGTGGCCAGCGCCCTCACCTGGTCCCTCCTCCTCCTCTCCCACCGCCCCGACTGGCAGGAAAAGGTGGCGGAGGACGAGGCCATGGCCCTCACCGCCTTCCAGGAGGCCTTGAGGCTCTTCCCCCCCGCCTGGATCCTCACCCGGAGGCTGGAAAAGCCCCTCCTCCTGGGAAAGGACCGGCTCCCCCCGGGGACCACCCTGGTCCTCTCCCCCTACGTGACCCAGAGGCTCTACTTCCCCGATGGGGAAGCCTTCCGGCCTGAACGCTTCCTGGAGGAAAAGGGAACCCCCTCGGGGCGCTACTTCCCCTTCGGCCTAGGCCAGAGGCTCTGCCTGGGGCGGGACTTCGCCCTCCTCGAGGGCCCCATCGTCCTCAGGGCCTTCTTCCGCCGCTTCCGCTTAAACCCCCTCCCCTTCCCCAGGTCCTCGCCCAGGTGACCCTGAGGCCCGAGGGCGGGCTTCCCGCCCGGCCCCGGCTCCAGGAGGTGCGGGCGTGACTTACCTGACCTTCCACCTCGTCTTCCTCGTTCCTCCCCTCCTGGTCCTTTGGGCCACCGGGTTTCCCCGGCCCCCCAGGCTTTGGGCCTACCTCCTCATGCCCCTCATCGCCTTCCTCTACACCACCCCCTGGGACAACTACCTGGTGTGGAAAGGCGTCTGGGGCTATCCGGAGGGCAGGGTCCTCCTGCGCCTGGGCTACGTGCCCCTGGAGGAGTACCTCTTCTTCCTCCTCCAGCCCCTCCTCACCGGGGCCTTCCTCCACCGGGTGGCGGGG
>BBBN01000531.1 GCA_001311585.1 Thermus sp. JCM 17653 | reverse complement strand
AGGCCCAGCTGGGCGGCCCGGATGGCGGCGTGGTAGCCGCCCGGGCCGGTGCCGATCACGATGAGGTCGTAGGTCTTCATAGGCGCCATCCTACATTTCCAGAAGGAGCAGGTCGGGGTTTTCCAAGAGCCGGATCACCTCCCGGGTGAACATGGCCGCCTCGGCCCCGTCCACCAGGCGGTGGTCAAAGGAGAGGGAGAGGAACATGATGTCCCGCGCCCTTATGGAGCCGTCCGGCATGACCCAGGGGCGCTTCCTTATGGAGTGCACGCCCAGGATGGCGGCCTCGGGGAGGTTGATGATGGGGAAGCTCAAGGTGGCCCCCACGGAGCCGATGTTGGTGAGGGTGAAGGTGGACCCGGTGACCTCCTCCGGGGCGAGGCGGCCTTCCCGCGCCTTCTGGGAGAGCTCGGCGATCTCCTGGGCCAGCTCCAAGACGCTCTTCCGGTCCGCATCCCGCACCACGGGGACGATGAGGCCCCTTTCCGTGGCCACGGCGACGCCGATGTGGTAGTAGCGCTTGTAGACGATCTCCTGCCTCTCCTCGTCCAGGCTGGTGTTCAGCATGGGGAACTTCTTCAGGGCCCGCACCACCGCCTTGACGATGAAGGCAGGTAGGTGAGCTTGACCCCCTGGGCCTCGGCCTGGGGCTTGAGGCGCTCGCGAAGGGCCACGAGCTCCGTGAGGTCGGCCTCGTCCACGTTGAGGGTGCGCACCGTGTAGAGGTGGCTCTGCCAGAGCCCCTGGGCGATGGTACGGCGGATGCCCCTTAGAGGCACCCGCTCCTCCAGGTGCTCGTACCCCTTGGGCGGGGCGTACCTGGGTGGGGGCG
>BBBN01000530.1 GCA_001311585.1 Thermus sp. JCM 17653 | reverse complement strand
CCTGGAGCGCCTAAGGGGGGGCAGGAGGCGGCGGGAGCAGGAGCGGGGGGTGGTGGAGGGGCTTTTGCGGTGCCTGGCCCACCTGAAGGAGGAGTTTCCCTTGGAGTTCAGGCCGGTCCTCGAGGCCACCCAGGACTTCTTGCACAAAGACCTGGAATACCTCCGGGGTTCCGGGTAGAGGCTAAGCGCCCGCACCTTGTTTTCGCCACGTGGGACACCCGAAAGGGCGTCAGGAGAAGGGTCTTTGGGGCCCCGCTGCGGTGGGGGTTAAACAAGGTGGTACATCCTTCCCAGGATCAGCATGAAGCCACGGTGGAGGCGGCCAGGACGATCAGGATCAGCATGAAAAGGATGAAGCGCAGGTCAAAGGTCTCCCCCTCCGTGGTGAGGACCCGGGGGTTGAGGATCAGGTAGAAAAGCAGGGTCACGAGGGCCGCTCCTAGGCCAAACAGGGCGATATACACCATAGGCTCACCTCCCACGCCACCCGAGGCCGAGCACCGCCTCCAGGCTTGCCCTCAAGTTTACCAGCCCCACCCCGTAGGTGGGAACCCCCAAGGCCCAGCCCACGCCTCCCAGGTAGGGGCCTTCCCCCTGGGGGAGGGAGAGGGGGAGGGGTGGGCTTTCCCAGGCCTCGTAGGCCCGCACCTCCCGGTAGATAAGGCCGGTGGGGGCCCGCACGGTGAGGCGGAGGGGGGTCCCTTCCGCCTCCGGGGACCGCCATCCCTCTTCCGTTTCCTTGCCCCCCGGGAAATAGACCCCAAGCCCCTCCCCGGGGAAGGCCAGGAGGAGGCGGTGGGGCCTTTGGACCTTGAGGAGGTGTTCCAGGGGGCGCGGGTG
>BBBN01000529.1 GCA_001311585.1 Thermus sp. JCM 17653 | reverse complement strand
CTCGCCAGGGCCCCTTGCACCAGGGGGCTCAGGAAAGCCAGGACCACCCCCAGGACCACCTGCAGGGTGAGGGCGTGGGCGAAGAGGGCCCCGGGCCGGGGTTCGGGCCGCCCCAAGCGTAGAAGCCGAAAGCCAGGACCAGCCAGCGCACCAGGTTGTGCAGGAAGAGCAGGGCCTCGTGCATGGGGAAAGTCTACCGGCCAGGCCCCCCTCCTTCCCGGAAGGAGGTCACGAAAGGAGGAGGGCCTCCCGCAGGTCCTTCACCTCCAGGTGGGCGGGGTAGCGGGGATCGGGCTTGCGGTGGCCCCGGTCCACGAAGACGGCCCGTATCCCCGCGAGGAGGGCCCCCTGGACGTCCCTTTCCGGGTTGTCCCCCACCATCACCGCCTCCTCCGGCCCCACCCCGAAGGCCGCGAGGGCCATGCGGAAAAGCCTGGGGTCGGGCTTGCCCAGGCCCACCTCACCGGAGATCAGGGTGAGGGCAAAGGCCTCCCCCAGCCCCGCCCCGAAGAGCTTTTCCCGCTGCAGGTCGGGCACCCCGTTGGTGAGGAGGACGAGGGCCGCCCCCCTGGCCCTCAGGGCCTCGAGGAACTCCGGCACCTCGGGGAAAAGGGGATAGCGCCGCCTTTCCCGGGAAAAGGCCTCGGCCAGGTCCCGCGCCCTTTCCTCGGGCCCCCCGAGGCGGGAGAGGGCCTCCCGGAAAACCCGTTCCCGGAAGGGCCAGGCCCACTCCGCCAGGGCCTCGAGGCCCGGGGTGGTGTAGCGGGCCCAGAGGGCCTCCAAGGCCGAGTGCCGATCCTTTCCGCCCAAGGTAGAAGGGGGCTTCTCCAAAGAGGGCCTGGGCCCG
>BBBN01000528.1 GCA_001311585.1 Thermus sp. JCM 17653 | reverse complement strand
TTTCCGCGCTACCTGCGCGACCGGACCCTGGCCCTCCTCGCCGATCTCCTCCGCTTGCGGCAGGCGGTCCTCCGCCAGGCGGAGGGAAACCGGGGGGTGGTGGTGGTCCTCTCCACCCACCACCGCCCGGCCCAGCCCTCCACCCTGGACCACTACCTCCTCGGGGTGGAGGCCCTCCTCTTTCGGGACACGGAGCGGCTTTTCCGGGCCCTTTCCACCCTGAACCGCTCCCCCTTGGGGGCGAGCGCCTGGCGGGGGCCCCGTACCGGTGGACCGCCTTCGCTTGGCCCGCCTCCTGGGCTTCGAAGGGCCGGTGGAGAACACCTTGGACGCCGTGGCCGCAGGGGATTACGCCCTGGAGCTGGCCTCGGCCCTGGCGGGCCTCGGGGCGAGCTTGAGCCGCTTCCTCACGGACCTTCTGGCCTTTGCCGCCCGGGAGGCCTTCGGGGTGGGGGAGGGGCTTTCCCAAGGGTCCAGCTTCATGCCCCAGAAGCACAATCCCGTGGTCTTGGAGCACGCCCGCATCTACGCCGGCCGGCTCCTTGGGGGGTACGCCCCCTTGGCCCTCCTCAACCACAACACCCCCTTCACCGACCTCAACGACCACTCCACCGGGGTCCTGGAGCCCCTTGCCGAGATGCTCTTCGTGGCCGAGGCGGCGGTGGAGCTCACCCGGGTGGCCTTGGAGGAGGGGGGGTTTCTTCCCGACCGCCTCCTGGCGGAGTTTTCCCCCGAGGTCCTGGCCTCGGAGGCGGTGGACCTCCTGGTGCGCAAGGGGGTTCCCCTCCCCGAGGCCTACCGCCGGGTGCGGGGGGGCCCTCCCGGGGCTCAGGCCGGAGCTTTTGGG
>BBBN01000527.1 GCA_001311585.1 Thermus sp. JCM 17653 | reverse complement strand
CGCCGCCAGCTCCAGGCCCTGGGGCGGGCTCGCGAGGAGGGCCCAGCCCCGGGCCCAGGGTCTCTCGGAGCGCTTGGCGACGACCACGGTTTCATTCTATCCGCCTTCTCCGCCGCCTCCGGCGCCCGCGAAGAGGTCCTCAAGGGAGAAGGAGGAGCCGCCCCAAAGCGCGCGCCTTCCTTCCCCCCTGCCAGGCCTCCACCTCCACCGGGAGGGCCAGGAAGCGCCCGAGAGGGGTCGCCTGTCGGTAAAGAGTTTCCCGTAGGGTGAGCCGCCCCGCGAAGACCCAGGGCGGACCTTCTCCCTCTCGGGCTAGGGGCAGCTCCAGATCCCCCACCCTGAGCACGGCCCCTTCGGCGGGGAAGAGGGCCTCCACCCTCACCTCCACCTCCTCGCCCACCCTCGCCCGCGCGGGGTTCAGGCGGAGGGCGAGGAGGGGCTTCGGGCTCACCGGGACCAGGCGACCTTCCCTTTTCTCCCCGCGGCGCACCTCCAAGGGAGGGTCCCTTCCGCCTCCCAGGGCACCTGGAAGAGGAGGACGAGGTCGTCCCCCTCCCGCCCCGCCTTCAGGACGGGCAGGGAGAGGGAGACCTCACCCGGGGAAGCCCCCTCCAGGCGCACCCGCACCCGGGCCACCTCCCCTGGGGCCACCTCGAGAGGCCACTCCACCCTCAGGGGCCTCGCCTCCTCCAGGGCCTCCGTGGGCGGGGGGGCGAAGGCCAGGAGGACCTCCGCCCTCTCCAGGGGTTTCAGGGCCACCTCCCTCTCCTCGGCCCGAAGGCCCCCGCCCTCGGGAACCAGGCGGTAGGGGCCGGGAGGGAGGATGGCCTCTCCCCCGCAGTCCACGAAG
>BBBN01000526.1 GCA_001311585.1 Thermus sp. JCM 17653 | reverse complement strand
TGGGGTTTTCCCTGGGGGTGGGCCTGGGCCTCCTCGCCGGTACCTGGGGGGGCTTTGGGACGGGGCCTTGAGCTCCTCATGGAAACCCTCTACGCCCTCCCTGCCCTCCTCCTGGCCCTCCTCTTCGCCGCCCTCCTGGGCCCGGGAGCCCTGAGCAGCATGCTGGCCGTGGGGCTTTCCATGGTGCCCGCCTTCTACCGGGTGGCCCGGGGCGGGGGCCCTGAGCCTCAAAGTGGCTCCCTTCGTGGAGGCGGCCCTGGCCCTGGGGGCCTCGAGGGGGCGGGTCCTGCTCCGCCACCTCCTCCCCAACCTTTTGGGGCCCCTTTTGGTCCAAGCCAGCCTGGCCTTCGCCGCCGCCCTCCTTGCCGAGGCAGCCCTCTCCTACCTGGGCCTGGGGGTCCAGCCGCCAAGCCCGAGCCTTGCCGGATGCTTCGCGAGGCGCAAAGCTTCCTCCCCCTCTCCCCCTACCCCGCCCTGGTGCCGGGCCTGGCCCTCTCCCTGGCGGTCCTCGGCTTCAACCTCCTGGGGGACGGCCTCCGGGACCTGCTGGACCCCAGGCGCTGAGTGGGCCCCGGGGGCTTCTCTCCAGGAAAAGGCCGAGGAGGGACGCCATCTCCTCGCTCACGGGAGCCTCCAGGAGCCTCCGGGCCACCCCTGGAGGGAGGGGCGGGCGGAAGAGGCGCCCAAGCCGCCCCGGGTCCTCCAGAACCCGGGGAAGGAGACCCAAGGGAAAGGGTTCTTCCACCCAAAACCCCCGCGCCCCCACCCGGAGGAGGCGGGGCTCCGCCCACCAAAGCCTATGGCCCCGGGAGGCCTCCCGGACCCCGGCGGGCAGAGGTACAAGGTGGCCACCCCCCAG
>BBBN01000525.1 GCA_001311585.1 Thermus sp. JCM 17653 | reverse complement strand
GGGCTGGGGGAGGGGGGGGGTCCTCCTGGAAGCGGGCGGGCTCGAGGCTCAAGAGGCGCCAGGCCATGCCCCTAGATTACCGGGGCCGGGCGGTAGGGCAGGTACCGGGGCTCCCAGAAGCGGCTCCGCACGAACTCCAAGAGGCCCTTGAAGGAGAGGCCCTGGATCCTTTCCTCCTCCGCCACCCCCTCCTCCAGGGCCTTCTGCATGACCCGGGCGGCCACGTAGGGGGAGACCTCCCGCATGCGGGCCACGGGGGGGTAAAGGAGGTCGGGGAAGTGCATGGCGGTGTAGTCGTAAAGGGCGTAGGCGGCCTCGAGGACCATCCCGTCCGTCACCTCCCGGGCCCGGGCGAGCACCGCCCCCAGGCCAAGCCCGGGGAAGACGAAGGCGTTGTTCCCCTGGCCGACGGGAATGGTCCGCCCCTTGAAGCCCACCGGGGGGAAGGGGCTTCCCGCGGCCACCAGGGCCCTCCCCTCCGTCCAGTAGACGAGGTCGTCGGGAAGGGCCTCCGTGGCGAGGTGGGGTTGGAGAGGGGGAAGATCACCGGGCGGGGAGCGTTTTTCAGCATGGCCCGCACCACGGGCTCGGTGAAGCTCCCCCCCTGGCCGGAAAGGCCCAGGAGCACCGTGGCCCGGGCGTTCTCCACGGTCTCTAGAAGGTTGGGGTAGGCTCCCGCGAAGCGCCAGCCTCCAGGCGCCCGGGCTTCTGGGCGTAGGGCTTTTTGTAGTCCTCCATGGGCCGGCCCTCCCACCAAAAGCCCCTTGAGTCCAGGACGAGGACCCGGGCCCTGGCCTCCTCCTCGGAGAGCCCTCCCGCTTCATCCCCTCCACCAGGGCCCAGGCCACCCCGATC
>BBBN01000524.1 GCA_001311585.1 Thermus sp. JCM 17653 | reverse complement strand
CTCACCGCGGAGCAGGCCTGGGCCGAGCTGGATCTAGGGATCCCCGTGGAGGTCCTCCGCCCGTGAGCGCCTGAGGGGCATCCTCCTCGCCCTCTTCCGCCAGACCCCCCAGTGGCGGGTGGCCTAGCCCCGGGCGGGGTAACCTGTAGAGAGCCCAGCCAGGGCTTCGGGGGTGGTGCGTGTATCAAGACTGGCTGTTCAAGGACTGCCCCGGGGGCTGGCGCCTCCGCTACCGCCGGAACGGGGGCGGCTACGAGGCCTCCCGGGACGGGGAGACCTGGGAGAAGGTCCCCTCCGTCACGGAGATCACCGGGCTTCTCAACAAGAAGCTGCACGAGTGGGCCGTGCGCCAGGTGGTGGACTACCTTCGGGGCGAGCTCGTGCCGGGGCTCGTCCTCGGCCCCGAGGACGTGGACCGCATCCTGGACGGCGCGGCCAAGGCTCACCGTAAGGCCTCCCAGAGGCCGCGGGGCAGGGGACCGACTTCCACGCCTGGGCGGAGGCCTACCTCAAGGGGCAAAGGCCTCCCTTCCCCGAGGAGGAGCCCCTCCGGGAGATGGCCCTCGCCCTGGCGGACTGGTGGGAGGGGAACGGGGGCGAGGCCCTGCGCTCCGAGGAGGCGGTCTTCCACCCGGAGCACCGCTACGCCGGGCGGGTGGACCTGGTGGCCCGGCTGGGGGGAGGGTGGTGGTGGTGGACCTGAAGACCTCCCCCCAGGCCTACCCGGAGCACCTCCTCCAGGTGGGGGCCTACGCCCTGGCCTGCGGGAGGAGGGGCTGGCGGTGGAGGGGGGCTTCGTGGTGGGCTGCGGGAGGGGATGAAGGTGGCCGAGGTCCCCCTGGAGGAGGCGGGGGAGGCCCTTCC
>BBBN01000523.1 GCA_001311585.1 Thermus sp. JCM 17653 | reverse complement strand
CGGGGGTGGCCACCACATCGGTGAGGCCGGAGACCCCGTGGGGCTTGCCCAGGCGCACGGGGAGGCCGTACTGCTGGCGGGCCAGGAGGTCAAAACCCCTTAAGAGGGCGGTGCCCCCGGTGAGGACCACCCGGTTGATCCGGACCTCCAGAGGTCCCAAGGCCTCGTCCACCGACTGGCGGGCCAGATGGAGGATCTCCCTGAGCCGGGGCCGGATGATACGGGCAAGCTCTGGAGCGGGGACCTCCCCGAGGGAGCCACCTTCCTGGTTGATCTCCAAGACCAGCTCGGGGTCGGCCAGCTCCGGCAAGGCGGCCCCGTACTTTTTCTTCACCCGCTCGGCCTCCTCAAAGGGAATCTTCAGAAGCTGGGCGATGTCCTGGGTCACGTGGTCCCCTCCCAGGGGCAGGACGGCGGAGTGGGCCAGGCGGCCTTCCCGGAAGACGGCCACGTCCGTGGTCCCCCCACCCACGTCCAGAACCAGAACGTTCATCTGGTCCTCCTCGGGGAGGAGGGTCCCAAGGCCGCTGGCCAGGGTCTGGGCCACCAGGGCCTCAATCTCCAGGCCGGCGTCCTCCACCGCCCGGCGGAGGTTGGCCAGGGGCCCCCTGCCCGCCGCTACCAGGTGGACGTCCACCTCCAGGCGCACCCCCGCCATGCCCACGGGATCCCGGATGCCCTCCTGCCCGTCTACCTTGAACTCCAGGGGCAAGGCGTGGAGCAGCTCCAGCTCGGCGTCAAAAGGATAGGCCTTGGCCTGCTCAATGGCCCGCTCCACATCCGCCTGGGCGATGCTCTGCCCCCGGCGGATGGCGGCCAGGCCGTGGCTGGTGACGCTCTTCAGGTGTGGGCCCCCCACCCCCAGCACCA
>BBBN01000522.1 GCA_001311585.1 Thermus sp. JCM 17653 | reverse complement strand
CCTCGGCTTCATGATCCCGCCGAGCATCGTCATGATCGTCTACGGCGTCATGGCCGAGGTCTCCGTGGCCCGGCTCTTCATGGCGGGGGTGGTGCCCGGCCTCCTCCTCACCCTGCTTTTCATGCTCACCGTGGCCCTCCTCGCCCACCGCCACCGGAAAGCCCTTCCCCGCGTGCCCTCCCCGGACCTCCGCCAGGCCTTCAAGGGGCTCTTCAGCGTCCTGCCCGTGGTCTTCCTCATCCTCCTGGTCCTCGGTCCATCTACCGGGGCGTGGCCACCCCCACGGAGGCGGCGGCCATCGGGGTGGCGGGGGCGTTCCTCCTCACCGTCCTAAGGCGGGAGTTCAGCCTGAAGCTCTTCCAGGAAAGCCTCCTGGGGGCGGTGCGCACCACGAGCATGATCGGGCTCATCCTCGCCGGGGCGGGGGTCCTCACCCTGGCCATGGGGTTCACGGGGATCCCGCGGGCCCTGGCCACCTGGGCGGTGGAGGCGGGGATCACCCCCACCGCCCTGATCCTTTTCCTCAGCCTGGTCTACGTCCTCCTCGGCTGGTTCTTGGACGGGATCTCCATCGTGGTCCTCACCATCAGCGTCATCCTTCCCGTGGTCAAGGCCCTCGGCCTGGACCCCTTGTGGTTCGGGGTGTACCTGGTGCTCATGGTGGAGCTCGCCCAGATCACCCCGCCCGTGGGGTTCAACCTCTTCGTCCTCCAGTCCTTGAGCGGGGAGGACCTTTTCCGCATCGCCCGTTACAGCCTGCCCTTCATGGGCGTGCTCCTCCTCATGGTGGCCCTCTTGGTGGCCTTTCCGGGGATCGCCACTTGGCTTCCCCGGACAATGACGGGAGGGTGAACGTGAAGGTGATTCCCGTCCACA
>BBBN01000521.1 GCA_001311585.1 Thermus sp. JCM 17653 | reverse complement strand
CCGCTTTGCCGCCTCCGCCGCCCCCCGCACGAGCTCCAAAACGAAGCCCTCCTCCAGGTCCTCGGGCAGGAAGAGGCCCAAGGTGAAGCCCAAGGGCCGCCCCATCTTGGCGAGGAGGTCCGAGGCCGTGGCCGCCACCCCCCTAAACCCCACCTCAAAGGGGCCCATGCCCTTTAGGGCCACCTCCCGGTAGAGGAAGCCGTCGGTCTTGAGGAGCCAGGCCCTCCCCTCCACCCACACCCCCCCGGCGTCGTCCCCGGGGGGCAGGGGTGCCTCCTCGGGGTAACCCAGGGGGGCGAGGCGCCGCAAAAGCGCCCGCTCGCCCAGGTCTCTAAGCCGCATACGCCCAGGCTAGGGTATCATGGCCGGGTGTGCCGGGTTGACCTGTGCCTGAGGCCCATAGCGGGCCCCCTTTTCCTCCTCGAGGTCCTGCCCGCAGGAAGCGTCCTCACCTTCCTCCTGGCCCAGGGGGCCAAGGAGGTCTGGGTCGCCCCCGGGCCCAAGGTGGCCCGGCTTCTCGCCGAGGAGCTGGGCGGGGAGGCCCTGCTCCTGGGGGAGGTGGAAGGCTTCCCCCGGAGGGTTTCACGGGAGGCTTTCCCTGGTGGACCTGGAAAGGACGGAGGTTCGGGGGAAAAGCGCCATCCTGGTGGCCCCTGTCCTCAACGGGAGCCTCCTTCCCCAGGAAAAGGAGGCCTACGTGGCCAACCTCCGCAACGCCAAGGCGGCCCTAGCCCTGGCCAAGGGCCTTTCCGGCCTCACCCTGCGCCCGGCCGGGGCTCCCGAGCCTCTCCTTTCGGCGGTGGTGGCCACCGGATTCCTCAAGCGGAGGCTCTCCCCCGAAGCCCCCCCTTCCCTGGCCACCGCCCTCCTCAAGGCCTTCCC
>BBBN01000520.1 GCA_001311585.1 Thermus sp. JCM 17653 | reverse complement strand
CCAAGGACCCCGTGGTGGACCTGGAGGAGGCGAGGCGGCGCTACCTGGAGCTGGCCCGGGGCTTGGTAGGCCAGGCCACCCTCCCCCCGGAGGGCCGGGTAGGGTAGGGCCATGTTCCAGGTGCGCGACCCCCAAAAGGCCCTGCGGGCCATCGCCCTCTTCCGCTACACCATGGCCCTCCTCTTCCTGGGCCTGGCCCTCTTCCGCCCGGAAAAGCCCCTCTTCCTGGGCCTCGCCCTCCTGGCCTTCCTCATGGCCCGCTCCGGGTACTGCCCCCTGGTGCGCAAGTAGAATGCCCCCATGGAGCGGCTTTCCCTCAAGGAGGTCTTTCCCCACCTAAGGCGCCTCCAGGAAGACCCCCTCGCCGTCCTCCTGGAGTGGGGCCGGACCCACCCCAGGCTCTTCCTTCCCCTTCCCCGCTTCCCCCTGGCCCTGGTCTTTGACCCCGAGGGGGTGGAGGAAGCGCTCCTCGCCGAAGGGCCCACCAAGGCCACCTTCCAGTACCGGGCCCTCTCCCGCCTCACGGGGAGGGGGCTCCTCACCGACTGGGGGGAAAGCTGGAAGGGAGCGCGCAAGGCCCTCAAGGACCCCTTCCTGCCCAAGGCGGTGCGGACCTACCGGGAGGCCCTCGAGGAGGAGGCCGAGGCCTTTTTCCGGGGGTGGGGGAGGAGGAAAGGGACCTGGACCGGGAGATGCTCGCCCTCTCCTTGCGGCTTCTCGGGCGGGCCCTCTTCGGGAAGCCCCTCTCCCCAAGCCTCGCGGAGCACGCCCTCAAGGCCCTGGACCGGATCATGGCCCAGACCCGGAACCCCCTGGCCCTCCTCCACCTCCCCGCCGAGGCCCGCTTCCGGAAGGACCGGGCCGCCCTCTACCGGGAGGCGGAGGGCCTGATC
>BBBN01000519.1 GCA_001311585.1 Thermus sp. JCM 17653 | reverse complement strand
CTCCCGCTCCAGGGCGAAGGTTGGCGTTGGGGCCGTCTATGTCGGCGTCGATCACCTGGTCAAACCCCTCTTGGTGGCGGGAGAGGTGGCGAACGAGCTCGTAGCGGGGGCCGTCGGCGTCTAGGGGAAGGCCACCCGGCAGGATCAGGGGGGAGGTGTCCCCCCGGATCCAGAGGGTGTAGACCACCGAGGCCAGGAGGCGGAGCACCCCCCGGGTGCGCTGGAAGCCCTCGAGGGTGGCCCAGTCCTCGTAGAGCCGGTCAAAGAGCTCCGGATGGATGGGGTAGGCGAGGCGCATCCTTTCCCCGTAGTGGGACTCGAGGACTCGCTCGGAAACTCCCCCCGGTGCTCCCGGTAGTAGCGCATGTACTCCCGAACCACCGCGTCCCGCTGGCGGAAGCTTCCTCCGAGAGGGGCTGGAAGAGCCTGCGGCGCACGATCTCGTAGGTCTCGTCCTGGGTGGCGGGCTGCCACACGGACTCCAGCCTGCCGAAGACGTTCTGGAGGCGAATCAGGGCCTCCCTCCCCCCTCCTCCCCCCACCTCGGCGTCCGAGGCGGGCAAGGAGGCCACCACCAGGACGCGGGGGCTCCGCTTGGCGGCCTCGGTGAGGGCCTGGGCGAAGGTGAGGTTCTGGTCAAAGGTCCCGGCGGGGAGGCCCTCCTCCCCGTAGAGGTTGCGCAGGAAGGCCACCCACTCGTCTATGAGCACCAGGACCGGGCTGAAGCGGTCAAAGAGCTCCTTGAGGACGTCGGAGCCCGGGGCCACCCCGGTGCGGTCCTCCGCCTCCACCATGCGGTAGCCCTCCACGCCCCCGAGCTGGTAGGCGAGCTCCCCCCAGAGGTCCGCACCACCACCCCCTCGGGCTTAGGGTGGGTGCGGGCGGGGCTATAGGC
>BBBN01000518.1 GCA_001311585.1 Thermus sp. JCM 17653 | reverse complement strand
TCCACCGCCACCCCCTCCCCCGGTCCCAGGCCCAGGGCCTCCCGGGCCAGAAGGTAGACGGCCGGATGGGGCTTCTTCTCGGGCACCGCATCCCCCGCCAGCACCAGGTCAAAAACCCCCTTGAGCCCCGCACCTTCCAGAAAGGCTTCCGCGTTCTCGGGGCTGGTGGTGGTGGCCAGGACCAGGGCCACCCCGGCCTCCTTGGCCTCTCCAAGAAGCCTCGCCACCCCGGGCCTCAAGGCCACCCCTTCCTCCCGCAAAAGGGCGTGGTAAAGCGCGTTCTTCCTGGCGTGAAGCCGGGCCACGGCCTCCGGGGAAAGCCTTGGGCAGTCCCCGCACCGGCCCACGAAGGCGGCGATGCGCTCCTTGCCGCCCGCGGTCCCAAGGAGCTCCCCGTAGAGGGCGCGGTCCCAGCGAAAGGGAAGCCCCGCCTCGGCGAAGGCCCGGTTGAAGGCCTCCCGGTGAAGCTCCTCCGTCTCCGCCAGGGTGCCGTCCAGGTCAAAGAGAAGGGCTTTCAGCCCCACCATAGCCGCATCCGTGCCTCGGCAAGCCCCCTAAGGGCCTCCTTCATCCCCGCCACCAGGGCGAGGTAGTCCTCCCCTTCCCCCTCCTTGAGGGCGTGGGCGGCCTCGAGGGCCAGGTCGGCGTAGAGGTTGATCTTGCGAATCCCCCGGTCCACCACCGCCCGGTACTCCACCGGGGAAAGCCTCGAGGCCCCGTGGAGGACCAGGGGGACGGGAAGGCGGGAAAGCTCCTCCAAGAGGGCCAGGTTGAGGCGGACCGGACCCTTGTGCAGGCCGTGGCGGGTGCCGATGCTCACCGCCAAGGCGTCCACCTGGGTTTCCTCCAGGAAGCGCCGGGCCTCCTCGGGGTCGGTGTAGGCCACGGGCCCCCGGTCC
>BBBN01000517.1 GCA_001311585.1 Thermus sp. JCM 17653 | reverse complement strand
TGGTGGCCCGGGGGCTCCTCGAGGCCCTTCGGGGCGCGCGCCTGGTGGTGGCCACCACGGGGAGGCCGAGGGAGCTTTACCCCGCTCCCGTGGTGCCCGCCTGGGAGGTGCCTGGGCACGTGCTTTCCGCGGAGGGGGAGGTGGCCTTGGTCTTCGGCCGGGAAACCTTTGGCCTGACCAACGAGGAGCTGGACCTGGCCCACCTCATCGCCACCATCCCCACCGCGCCCGAGCAACCCTCCTTGAACCTGGCCCAGGCGGTGGTGGTCTTCGCCTACGAGCTCTTCAAGGCGGCCTCCCGAGGGGAAGGGGGACCCCAGGAAGCGCTTGCGGAGGTCTCGGCCCTCGAGGCCCTCTTCCAGGACCTGGGGCGCTACATCCTGGAGATCGGCTTCACCGACGAGAACCGCTTCCCCTACGCCATGCGCCGCCTGAGGCGCATCCTCCACAAGGCGAGGCTTTCCCCCGGGGAGGTCCAGCTCTTGCGGGGGCTTCTGCACCAAAGCCGCTACCGGATGAGGGACCGCCATGCTAGCGAGAACCTCCTGCGCCTGGTCCGCCTGGCCCAAAGGCTTCTTCCGCCCCTGATCGCCGCCGTGGTGGTGGCCTTTGAGCTGGCCCTTCTGCCCTACCGACACCAGGACATGACCCTCTGGCTCCGCCTGGGCTTTTACGGCCTGGTGGGGCCCTTGGTCACCTACGCCGTTTTGGAGTGGATCGCCCAGGAGGTCCTGGAAAAGGTCCGGGCAGAGCGGGCCTTGGAGGAGGCCAACCGCCGTTTGCAGGCGGCGGGGAGGATCTTCCGGGAGGCCCTGGAGAGCCAGAACCTGGAGGAGGCCACAGGCCGCCTGGCCCGCGCCTCAGGGAAACCCTGGGCTATGGGGTGGCCCTGGAGGTGGAG
>BBBN01000516.1 GCA_001311585.1 Thermus sp. JCM 17653 | reverse complement strand
GGCCCTGAAACCCACCCTCAGGGCCTTCGTGCGGGAGGCGAGGCCGGAGGTGGCGGGCGCCACCCTCCTCCTCTATTTCCCCGAGAACAAGGCCTTCCACCACAAAAAGGCCGAGGAGCAAAAGGAGGTCCTCCTGCCCCTGGCCCGGGCCCACCTCGGGGTGGAGGACCTGGCCTTTTTCCTGGAAAAAAAAAAGCCTAGAGGCTAAGGCCCCGCCCTCCGTACCCCCACTCCCCTCTCCCGGGGAGGCGGACCCGCCCCTACCCCTGGAGCCTGAGGGGGAAGCCCTCGAGGAGGACCCCCAGGCGGCCCTCTCCCGCCTGGCCCGCCTCCTGGGGGGGAGGCTCCTTTGGGTGCGCCGGCCTAGGGAGGACTCGGAGCCTGGGGAACCGATGAGCGAGGAAAGCATAGGGGGTACTGGTATATAATGCTCCCATGACCCGGACCACCGAGCTGGGAAGCGAGACCGTGGAGAACATCCTGAAGCGGCTTCGGCGCATAGAGGGCCAGGTGCGGGGCCTACAGAAGATGGTGGCGGAGGGCCGCCCCTGCGACGAGGTCCTCACCCAGATGACCGCCACCAAAAAGGCCATGGAGGCGGCGGCCACCCTCATCCTGCACGAGTTCCTGAACGTCTGCGCCGCCGAGGTCTCCGAGGGTAAGGTGGACCCCAAGAAGCCCGAGGAGATCGCCACCATGCTGAAGAAGTTCATCTAAGTGCCTGCGCATTGTTTTCGCAACATGGGACACCCGAAACGGGGTCAGGAGAAGGCTTTTGGGGGGCCCCCGCCGCGGTGGGGTGCTTGGCCTGGGATGCCTCGGCTTCTCCGGCGGCTTGGGCGCCTTCTGCGGGCTTTCCTGGCCCGCGAAACCCCCGACGACGCCTTCGCCCTGGGGTTTTTGGTGGGG
>BBBN01000515.1 GCA_001311585.1 Thermus sp. JCM 17653 | reverse complement strand
CTGGCGGAGGCCCGCCTCGGCCGCGCCCTGGCCCAGGCGGAAAGCGAGGTGGTCTCCGCCTACGCCCAGGCCCTGGAGGCCAGGCTCCAGGTGGCCCTGGCGGAAAAGGCCCTGGAGGTGGCGGAGCTTTCCCTCAAGGCCGCCGAGGTGCGGGCCAAGGGGGGCGGGGCCACCTCCTTGGACCTCCTGGAGGCCCAGAACCGGGTGCTGGAGGCCCGGAAAAACCTGGAGCTGGCCCAAAGGGGTCGGGATAGCGCCCAGGCCGCCCTGGAAAACCTGGTGGGCCCCTGGGAGCCCAAGCCCGTGGAGGCCCTCCCGCCGCTTCCCGAGGAGGGGCTTTGGCAGAGCTCCTGGCCCAGCACGCCGACCTCCTGCAACTCCGGCAGTCTTTGGAGCTTCTCCGCTTCCAGCGGGGGCTTCTGGACGAAAGCTTTGCCGCCAAAAAGGACCTGGAGGCTTTGGAGGACCAGATCCGGTCCCTCGGCACCAACCTGGACAACCTGGAGCGCTCCCTCAAGGTGGGCCTCCAGACCCGCCAGGCCCAGCTCGCCCCCCTTCTTAAGGGGGTGAAGGCGGCGGAGGAGGCCTACCGGGCGGCCAAGGAGCGGTACGCCGCCGAGGAGAAGCGCTTCCGGGCGGGCCTCAGCAGCCGCCTGGGCCTCCTCCAGCAGGAGCTGGCCCTCCTGCAGGCGGAGCTTTCCTGGGAGCAGGCCAAGCACGCTTACCTGAAGGCCTACTACGGCCTTCTGGCCTCGAGGTGAAGCATGCGGCGCCTCTTCCTCCTCTTGCCCCTCCTCCTCTTCGCCTGCGCCCCCAAGAAGGCCGAGGCCCCAGGCCCCGCCCAGGAAGGCCCTCTCCGGGTCCAGGTCCGGGCGGTGGAGGCCAAGCGGGGGGTGCTGGAGCGGGAG
>BBBN01000514.1 GCA_001311585.1 Thermus sp. JCM 17653 | reverse complement strand
TCGTTTTATGGACTCGGCCTTGGTTCGAGAGGAGCGTCTAGCCCTCCAGGTCACCCTGCCCTCTAGGGCAGCGTGGGAGGCCTTGGAGCAGGCCTTTGCCGTGCGTTTTGAGCCTCCAGCCTCGGCGTAGAAGGCCTTCAAGGCACCCTGTACCTTGGGGAGGAGCAACTGGACGGCGTCCTCGCCTGGCTTCGGAGCTACCCGCCTCCCAGGCGGCCCAAGGTTAGCCCCACCAAAAAGACCAGACCCCCTCCCAGCACCACTTGGACCACCGTCCGGAGGAGAGGGCTTCCCATGAAGTGGTAGCGGATGTAGGCGATGGCCAGAAGTTCCACCGCCACCACCGCCGAGGCCAGGAAGAGGGCGGTCCGGACCTGGGGGATCAGAAAGGGGAGGGTGTGGAACATGCCGCCCAGGAAGGTGGCCAGACCCGTGACCCCACCCCGCAGGACGGGGTGACCGCGCCCCGTGACCTTGCCGTCATCGGAGAGGGCCTCGGCCAAGCCCATGGACAGGGCGGCCCCCAGGGAGGCCGCCAGGCCTACCAGGAAGGCATCGTGGGAGCGCTGGGTGAGGCCCGCAGCGGCGAAGATGGGGCCAGGGTGGAAACGGAGCCGTCCATAAGGCCGAGAAGAGCAGGCTGGACCACCTGGAGGACGAACCGCTGGTCGTGGTGACCGGGAAGGCGGAGCCGCATACCCTGAGCGTAGCCCGGGTCCGCTTCTATTGCAAGTAGTTATTGCTTCTATTAAAGCCTCCCCAGGAGGCCCAGGATCAGGAGGGCCAGCACCCAAAGGGCCACGCCCGTGTAGAGCCAGTCCCTTTCCCGGGCGAAGAGCAGGGCGGAGAGGGCCACCCGGGCCACGGGGGTGAGGATCAGGACCCAGAGGCCGAGGGCGATCCAGGCCTCCGGCTGCC
>BBBN01000513.1 GCA_001311585.1 Thermus sp. JCM 17653 | reverse complement strand
GGCCAAGGCTTGGCGCTCAAGGGGCGGCCGTTCACCCGGAAAAGGCTCCGCTCCCCCTCAATGCGCCGCTCCACCACCAAGCGCTCCTTTCCCCGGGAAAGCTCCAGGCGCACCTCGCGAAACCCGCCGGGGGCCTCTTCTCCGCCCCGTGGAAGAGGAAGGCCCTAAGCTCCTGGCCCCTAAGCTCCTGGGCCCGGGCTCCGGTGGCGAAGCGCAGGGCCTCCACCAGGTTGCTCTTCCCCGATCCGTTGGGCCCGATGATGCCGGTGATGGGGTCGGGGAAGTCCAGGACCACGCGCTCGGCGAAGGACTTGAACCCCTGGAGGATGAGGCGGTCTAGGCGCCAGGTTTCCTTCATGGCAGGGTGTAGGGCTGGCTCAGGTCCAGGTGGGCCAGGCCGGGGCTGGGCTTCCCTTCCACCAGGAACCGCACCTCCTTGGCCCCGGGAAAGGAGGCGAGGAGGGTGTAGACCAGGCTGTAGAGGCGGAAGACCTCGAGGGGGGCGTCCAGGCCCTGGGCGAAGTCCTGGGGCAGGTCCACCACCAGGGTTTCCCCCACCCGGAAGAGGGCCCTCGGGCGGGGGGCCTTTAGGGCCTCCGCCCAGACCCCTAAGGCCTTGGCCTCCGGGGTTTCCCCGGGGCCGAGGTCCAGGGCCAGGGTTTCCTTGAGAAAGCCTGGGGGGGATTCGGGCGGTAGAGGACCAGGGCCAGGGAGGAGGCCTGCTTTTCCTCGGCGGGCAGGGGCAGGATGGGGCCGAGGGGCCGCCTTGGGCCCGCCAGTAGGCGAGGCTTCCCAGGAGGAAGACCAGGAGGCCGAGGAGGTTCCAGGGGGTCAGGAAGCGCTTCATGGGGCCTCCAGATACCGGCGGATGCTTGGGCCACCGCCTGGGCCAGGGCCTCGCGGGCCTCGGGGGTCTTGAGCC
>BBBN01000512.1 GCA_001311585.1 Thermus sp. JCM 17653 | reverse complement strand
GGCCTCGAGGCGGGGCGAGGGGCATGGTGGGCATCGCCCTGGCCACGGCCTCCGCCGGCGTCATCGTGGGCATCGTCACCATGACGGGCATCGGCTTCGGCCTCACGGACATCGTGGAGAGGCTTTCCGGGGGGAACCTGATCCTCGTCCTCCTCCTCGCCCAGCTCACGAGCCTCCTCCTCGGCATGGGCCTTCCCACCACCGCCAACTACATCGTCATGGCCTCCCTGGTGGTGCCGGTGGTCCTGAACCTGGCGGAGAAGGCCGGGTACGCCGTGCCCCCGGTGGCGGCCCACATGTTCGTCTTCTACTTCGGCATCATGGCCGACTCCACGCCCCCCGTGGCCCTGGCCGCCTACGCCGCCAGCGCCATCGCCCGCTCCGACTTCTGGAAGACGGCGGTCCAGGGCTTCGTCTACGAGCTCAGGACCGCTCTCCTGGCCTACATGTTCTTCTTCAACCCCAAGCTCCTCCTCCTGGGGGTGGCCTCCTTGGGCGAGGGGCTCTGGGTCTTCCTCACCGCCCTCTTGGGTATGGCGGCTTCAGCGCCGCCCTGGTGGCTTCCTGCACCGGCCCACGAACCTCCTGGAGAGGGCTCTTCTCCTGGGGGCGGCCCTGACCCTGGTGGTCCCGGGGCTTCTCACGGACGCCATCGGGTTTGGCCTCTTCCTCCTGGCCTACCTCCTCCAGCGGGTGCGAAAATGAGAGCGGTGGAGCCCATCATCAAGATCCACAACCTGCACAAGTGGTTTGGCCCCTTGCACGTCCTGAAGGGGATTCATTTGGAGGTGGCCCCGGGGGAGAAGCTGGTGATCATCGGGCCTCGGGCTCGGGGAAGAGCACCCTCATCCGCACGGTCAACCGCCTGGAGGACTTCCAGGAGGGGGAGGTCTGGGTGGACGGGAAGGACGTCAAGGACGACC
>BBBN01000511.1 GCA_001311585.1 Thermus sp. JCM 17653 | reverse complement strand
CCCACCACCTCCTCCTGGGCCACGGCCTCGCCGTGGAGGCCTTGAGGGCCGCGGGGGCGAGGCGGGTGGGGATCGTCCTCAACTTCGCCCCGGCCTACGGCGAGGACCCCGAGGCGGTGGATGTGGCCGACCGCTACCACAACCGCTTCTTCCTGGACCCCATCCTGGGCAAGGGGTATCCCGAAAGCCCCTTCCAGGAAGCCCCTCCCGTCCCCATCCTCTCCCGTGACCTGGAGCTCATCGCAAGGCCCCTGGACTTCCTAGGGGTGAACTACTACGCCCCGGTCCGCGTGGCCCGGGGGACGGGGCCTCTGCCCGTGCGGTACCTTCCCCCAGAGGGGCCGGTCACGGCCATGGGGTGGGAGGTGTACCCTGAAGGCTCTATGAGCTCCTAAAACGCCTTAGCCAGGAGGTGCCCTGGCCCCTTTACGTCACGGAAAACGGAGCCGCCTACCCCGACCTCTGGACGGGGGGGGCCGTGGTGGAGGACCCCGAGCGGGTGGCTTACCTCGAGGCCCACGTGGAGGCCGCCCTCCGGGCCCGGGAAGAAGGGGTGGACCTCAGGGGCTACTTCGTCTGGAGCCTCATGGACAACTTTGAGTGGGCCTTCGGCTACACCCGGCGGTTCGGCCTCTACTACGTGGACTTCCCCACGCAAAGGCGCATCCCGAAGCGGAGCGCTCTCTGGTACCGGGAAAAGGTTCGGGCTTTTCCCTGAGGATGCCTCCGATGGGTGGTGCGGTTCCGCTTGGGCTGTTTTAGACCGGGGGCTTGTCCTGTTCCCCTGACGGGGAAGCAGCTACCTGGCCCTCCTCCTTTACCGCGCCTTCTTCCGCCTCACCTACCGCAAGACGGAGGCCTCACTCCAGGACCTGATGAAAGAACCCTTCCCTTCCCACCAGTCCCTGGCCCGCTACGCCCTCAAG
>BBBN01000510.1 GCA_001311585.1 Thermus sp. JCM 17653 | reverse complement strand
GGGTTGTATGCCTTCCCGGCCAGCAAATTGCCCGAACTTCCGTTCCTCCTCTTGCTCGCGGAGGTGTCGTCTATAATGGGTGTCGTCAGGTGTGCGAGGCACAATGCCGGTAAGGAGGAAGAGATGCTCCATTTAAATGGAAGAGCCCTGAAAAGATTCCTCTTGCTTGGCATGTTCGTAGCCTTTACGGTTCTTGCTTACCTCCTTGAGCAACGGGGCGTGTGGAGTGGGATTCCGCTCCTGTTGGGCTTTGGTGCGGTGTTGGCCTTTTACTCGGCCTGGGGTGAGGGTGTGGTCCTTAACCCACCCAAAGCTTGGTCCTTTCCCTCTTTGCCCTAGTTTTTTTTCTACGTTGCTCTAGACGTTGTTTTTCCTGGGGCTTTAGCTCACCGGGCAAGCGATCTGCCATAGGACCCTTCACTGTGGGTGTCCTATTGGCCCTGCTCCTTTTTAGCCCGGTACGCCGGCCGAGGATGCCGCAAGGGTGAGGAGGGCGGACTAGCGCAGGAAAAAGGCCGGGGGCACCCGACCCTCCTGAAGAAGCCTCCTTGCCCGGGGCAGGGCCTCCGCCACCTCCCGGGCGAGGAGCCCCACCCCCTTCTCTTCGGCGAGGAGGTCCCCGGCGAGGCCGTGGAGAAAAACTCCAAGCCTGGCCGCGTCAAAAGGCCTAAGCCCCGCAGCCAAAAGGGCAGCGATGGCCCCCGAAAGCACGTCCCCCGTGCCCCCGGTGGCCAGGGCGGGGTTCCCCGTGGGGTTCACGGAAAGCCTTCCCCCTTCCGCCACCACCGTGGGGTTCCCCTTGAGGACCACGGTGAGCCCCGTCCGCTCGGCGAGGGCCCGGGCCGCCTCCAGGGGGTCCTTCGCCACCTCCTCCGGAGAAAGGCCCAGAAGCCTACCCGCCTCCCCCGCGTGGGGGGTGAGGACGGCGGGGACGCCCG
>BBBN01000509.1 GCA_001311585.1 Thermus sp. JCM 17653 | reverse complement strand
CTTCCCGCGCTTTCAGGACCTCCGGCCTGGCTGGCGACCAAGGCAAACCCCCCGTTAGGGGGGTTTTTGCTTTGTCGGGGCCCTTTATGCCACCCCATGCTGGCCCAGGCCAGCGGGGGGTCCTGGCGCCACGCCTTGGCTTGGGCAGATGCCCAAACTAGGGCTGGCGGGAAGCCCTTTTGGGGCCCCGCCGCGGTGGGTACTTAGAATCCGCGCACGTTCAGGAAGGGCTCGGGGTGGGGGTGGCCGGAGGTGTTGCTCCAGCCCGTGGTGCTTTCGGCGTTTTGCAGGAGGGCCTGTTTCACCTCGATAGGGCCAGGGCCGTCAAGGCCTATAGTGAGGGCGTGGATTTTTTTGGAGGCCCTTTCCCGCCCGCCCCTCGTTCTCGGGGTGGACCCAAGGCCAAAGCTCCACGCTCGGAGCCCTTGGCCCACATCCGCCGCTACACCTTGGAGCTTTTGGAGGCCCTGGCTCCCCGCCTTGGGGCGGTGAAGTTCCAGCTCGCTTTCTTTGAGGCCCTGGGGCCTAGGGGGATGGAGCTCTTGGTGGAGCTCGCCAGCGCTTCCCGGGTCATGGGCCTCCCCGTGATCTTTGACGGGAAGCGGGGGGACATTGGCTCCACCGCCGAGGCCTACGCCCAAGCGTATCTGGAAGCCTTCCCCGGAAGCGCCCTCACCGTGAACCCGTACCTGGGCCTGGACGCCCTAAAGCCCTTCTTCCTGGCCGCCTCCCGCACGGGGGGCGGGGTCTTCGTCCTGGCCAAGACCTCCAACCCCGGTTCCGGCTTCCTCCAGGACCTCCCCGTGGAGGGGAGGCCTCTTTACCTCCACCTGGCCTGGGCCCTGGCCCGGGAGGGGGAAGGGTACCGGGAGGGCCCCTGGAGCCGGGTGGGGATGGTGGTGGGGGCCACCTACCCGGAGGCGGTCCGGGCGGTGCGGG
>BBBN01000508.1 GCA_001311585.1 Thermus sp. JCM 17653 | reverse complement strand
CTGCAGGGGTTCTCCTGGGTCATGCGGGTGCCGGCCACCCTAAAGGAGGCCAGGGCCCTGCTACGCGAGGAGTTACCCCAGGAGGCCTGGAGGCCTCTGCTGCCGGGCTACCGGGGGCTGGAGGTGGAGAGCGAGTACGGGGGTGTGCGGCAGCGCTGGCTGCTGGTGGAGAGCCAGGAGCGGGCCAGGATGGAGGAAGCGAGCCTCCAGCAGCGGATAGTGCGGGCCGAAGGGGAGGCGCGGAAGGTCCTGGGCCGGCTGACGGCTCGGACCTTCGCCTGTGAGGCGGACGCCCGGCGGGCCCTGAGCGAGGCCAGCGGCCGACTTCCTTTGCACCGGCTGGTCTACCTGGGAGTGCAGGAGGAACGCCAATGGGAGCGGGTGGGCCGACCGCGCAAGGGGGAGCGACCCTTGGCGGTGGTCTACCGCCTGCGGGCCCGCCTGGAGGTGGATCAGGAGAAGCTGGAGCGGGCGAGGCGGGGCCTGGGGCGATTCCTCCTGGCCACCAACGTGCTGGACCGGGAGGGGCTTCCCCCTCAGGAGGTGCTGAGGCGGTACAAGGACCAGGCCCGGACGGTGGAGCGGGGGTTCCGGTTTCTGAAGGACCCCCTGTTCTTTGCGGAGAGCACCTTCTTGAAGCGGCCCGAGCGGGTGATGGCCCTGGGGATGGTGATGGCCCTGGCCCTTCTGGTGTACGCCCTGGGGGAGTGGGCGCTGAGGCGGAGGCTTTGGGAGACGGGGTCCAGCCTGCCGGACCAGAAGGGGAGACCCACAGCCAAGCCCACCTTGCGCTGGGTGTTTCAACTCTTTATGTGGGTCCGACTGGTGGAGCTGGGGGGCAAGTGGCTGGTTCTCAACCTGGCGCCCCATCACGAGACCGCGGCGCGCCTCCTGGGGGCCGGGCGATATTACCTGCTGGAGTGAAGGGGGTGCGGAATGT
>BBBN01000507.1 GCA_001311585.1 Thermus sp. JCM 17653 | reverse complement strand
ATGACCTCCACCTCCTCCCCTTCCCGGGCGTCCCGGTCCGGGGGGAGGACCACCAGGGCATTGCCGAAGGCCATGGAGCGTAGGACCCCGCTGCTCTGGTTCCCCGTGGTGCGCACCACGGCCTCCCCTTCCCAGGAGAGCACCCCCCGGCGGAAGACCTTCTTCCCCTTGGCCCTTGAAGGGGTGAGGGCCCGCCTTAGCGGCCGTAGGGAGGCTCGGTGCGCCCGAGGAGCCGGAAGAGGAAGGGCCTCCCGTAGAGGAAGAAGGTGACCATGCTGGAGACGGGGTTACCGGGAAGGCCCAGCACGGGAAGCTCCCCAAGCCTGGCCAAGAGCAAGGGCCCCCCCGGCTGCTGCCTGACCTTCCAGAAGACCACCTCCCCGTGGCGCTCCAGAACCTTGCGCACCACGTCGTACTCCCCCATGGACACCCCTCCGGAGGTGAGGAGGAGGTCCAAAGGTCCCGCCCCCTCCAGCCTCTTCAGCACCGCCTCGGGGTCGTCCGGCACCTTGCCGAGAAGGACGGGCTCCCCGCCCGCCTCGAGGACCAGGCCGAGAAGGCTGTAGGCGTTGGAGTTGTACACCCCCCCATAGGGCAAAGGCTCCCCCGGCTCCACCACCTCGTCCCCGGTGGAGAGGATCCCCACCCGGGGCCTTCGGAAGACCCTAAGGCGGGGGTGGCCCATGGCCGCCGCCAGGCCGAGCCTCCCCGGGGTGAGGAGGTCCCCCCGCCTCAGGTACACCTCCCCCCGCCTGAGGTCGTCCCCCTTGGGGCGGATGTCCTGGGGGGAAGCGGGGGTGAAGAGGAAGACCTCCTCTCCTTCCCGCCTCGTGTCCTCCACCCGCACCACGCGTCCGCCCCCCTACGGGATGGGGCCCCGGTGTAGACGGCCACGGCCTCGCCCCTGCCCACCTCGCCGGGAGGGCGTGGCCCGCCGGGG
>BBBN01000506.1 GCA_001311585.1 Thermus sp. JCM 17653 | reverse complement strand
CCCAGGGGGCTCAGGCCCTTCCGCCCCACTCCATGCGGCACATCGTGGCCACCGCGGCGGTGAAGCAGACAGAAAGCTAGAGCACGCGGCCAACCTCCTCCTGGACAGCATCCAGATGGTGCAGCACCACTATGCCCGCTTCCTCCCCGAGGACCGCTACAGGGCGAGCCTTGTGGCCCTACACGGGAGGAGCAAATGAACCTGCACGAGCTACTCCTCGAACGGATCGATGAGCTGGTGGGGGAGCTCCTCCCAGGTGCCCAACGGCTGAGGCACGAGTTCCGGGTGGGATCCATCGATGGGGAAAGGGGCAGCAGCCTCAGCATCGATGCCAAAACCGGCCTTTGGATCGACCACAACCCCGGAGCTCCTGAACCCCGGCAGGGCAACCTCCTCACCCTCATCCAGGCGGTGAAGGGCCTCTCCCCCGAGGAGGCCTTCCGCTGGGCCAGGGAATGGCTGAGGGGCGCGGTGTGGGCTTAGATCCTTATCGGGACTCCCAGGGAAAAGGGGGTAAGGTGAGGCGAAAAGGAGGGGCTGAAAAGGGTCCCTCCTCCAAAAACTCAGGTACTGAGCTGCCCCAGGTTCTGAAGACTCCAGGACCCCAAAACACCCAGGTACCTGAGAACCGAGAAGATCCCTTCGCCCATCCCCGCTTTCTCGACCTGCTGAAGCCAAAGAACGAACAGGGAGAGCCCCTGGATCCCGCCTCGGAGGAGGTGGCAAAGCGCCACGTCAACCGACTCCTCCATACGGAAGCGGCCCTGGAGTACCTGCGGGGACGGGGGCTGGACACCCGGGTGGTGCGGCGCTTCTACCTGGGGCTGGACAATCCAGGGGAGGTACGCGATGCTCTTGCCTACCCCGTTATGGGGCCTGACGGGATCCCCGTCCGCCGCTACCTCTACTACGCCATCCCTGGCCTTACCCAAGGGGCTAAGGGGAAGGGGTGGG
>BBBN01000505.1 GCA_001311585.1 Thermus sp. JCM 17653 | reverse complement strand
AGATCACCGCCCAGGCCCGCCTCCGGGCCGCCCGGCTCGCCGCCTTGGCCCAGATGGAGGAGGCCCTGGACCGCTTCTTCCCCCTGCCCCAAAAGGAGGACGACCATGTTTAACGGCCTTAGGGTGCTGCGTTCCTACTGGGTGGGCCGCCGGATGGGAAAGCCCTCTCCCGGAAGCACGCCGGCCTCGCCTACCTCACCCCGAACCCCTACCCCGAGCAGCTCAAGGAGTGGTTCCACCGCTGGATGGAGGGCCTGGCGCGCCGCTACCTGGCCAGGCGGGCCCGGCTGGAGGAAAAGCTGGCCCTCTTCCGCCACCAGCGCAAGGCCCTGGAGAAGGTGGTGGGGCGGGACGAGCCCACCCCCGAGGTGTTCGGGGGGTACGCCCTCCGCTACAGCCTCCTAGGAGCGGTTTTCCTGGGGGAGGCCTACTACAACAAGATGGCCATGGACACCCTGGAGATGAGCCAGCTGGAGGCCTTCTTCATCGGCGCCGTGGCCACCATCGCCATGTTCTGGATGGGGCACGCCGCCGGGAACGAGTACCGCAAGGGCAACTGGCCCCTCGGCCTCCTCCTAGGCCTGCCGCCCCTTTTGGTGGTGATCCTCTTCGCCGCCCTGCGCTTCTCCTGGACCCAGCGCATGGCGGCCATCCACGGGAGCCCCGCCCCCTCCTCCTACGGCCTGCTGGCCTGATGGCCGTGGGCCTGTTGCTGGTGGGCCTCACCTTCTACCTGGCTACCGCAGCCCCCACGAACGGGAGGTGCTCCTTCGCAGGCTCTTCCTCACCGCCCAGAAGGAAAGGCGGCTTTGGGAACGCCTCCGGGCCCTAAATCGGGGCGCCGAGCGCGCCCTAGACCACCTCCTCGCCCACTACCGGGAGAACGTGGCCGCCTACTGGCGGGGCTTCGCCCGCTCCTGGCCCCAGTGGGACCCGGCCCCCGAGTTCGTGGGCC
>BBBN01000504.1 GCA_001311585.1 Thermus sp. JCM 17653 | reverse complement strand
CGGCAGGCCTCGGCGCTCATGGGGGTGGCGGTGGCCTGGAGGATGGCCCGGGCCTCCTGGGGGGTGAGGCTGGGCTTGAGGCTCTTCATGAGGGCCACCAGGCCCGTCACGTGGGGGGCGGCCATGGAGGT
Organism: Thermus sp. JCM 17653; assembly: GCA_001311585.1. GTDB lineage: Bacteria > Deinococcota > Deinococci > Deinococcales > Thermaceae > Thermus. The sequence continues at coordinate 829 of BBBN01000504.1, read as the reverse complement.
GCCATCCAGGAAGGCGTAGCCCATCTCCCCGGTGGTGTCGTTCCGGGAGAGGCTCAGCACCCCATCGCGGGGGTTGCCCTGGATGTCCCCTCCGGGCGCCATGACCGCCACGGTGAGGCCGTAGTTGGAGTAGGAGGCGCGGGTTCCTCTAGGCCCCACCGCCCCCACGGTGATGACCCCGGGGCAGCTTGCGGGGCTGTGCTGGCTGGCGTCCACGTTGTCGTTTCCGGCCGAGACCACCAGGATCACCCCCCGGGCCAGGACCTGGGGGATGGCGTCGCGGTAGAGGGGGTGGGCGGCGCAGGGGACTCTAGACCCGAGGGAGAGGTTCACGATCTGGGCGGGGTGCGGGTTTTGGGGCACCCCGGGCACGGGAAGCCCTGCCACCCAAAGCAGGCCCTCCACGATGTCCACCGGGGAACCCGTTGCGTTGTTGACCTGGGGATTTGGGCCTAAGACCCGGGCGTGCACCTGCTTCACCCGCCAGGCCACCCCAGGGATGCCCACGCCGTTGTCGCCCACCGCTCCGATGGTGCCCCCCACGTGGCTCCCGTGGTAGCTGGTGAGGGAGCCGGGGCCGGTATCGTAGGGGTTGGGGTCACGCCCGTCCCCGTCGGCCGCCAAGGCGGGGTCGCTGATGAAGTCGTAGCCCCCCAGGACCTGGCCCACCAGGTCGGGGTGGGTCCGCTCGGGGCGCAGGGGGTCCCAGAGGACGCCCGAGTCCACCACCCCCACCACCACGCTGGGGCTTCCCACGGTGATGTCCCAGGCCCGGGGCATGCCCATGAGGTCGTAGTGCCAGTTGAAGGGGAAGAGGGGTGCGGTTGGG
>BBBN01000503.1 GCA_001311585.1 Thermus sp. JCM 17653 | reverse complement strand
CGATGACCTCCCCCACCCCGGCCACCTTGGCGGGCACCACGGTCATGAGGAGGCTGGAAAGGAGAGGGGCGCTCCCCCCGGGCACGTACACCCCCACCCGGGAAAGGGGGCGCACCAGCTGGCCCAGGACCCCGCCCTCCTCCGCCCGGAGGAAGCCGCCCCGGGCCTCCTCCCGGTAGAAGGCCTCTATGCGCTCCCTGGCCGTTTCCAGGGCGTCCCGAAGCTCCTCCTCCAGGTCCTCGTAGGCCTCCCGCCAGGCCTTTTTGGGAATCTCCTCCACGGGGTGCCGTCCAGGTCCAGGCTCAGGCGGTCCAAGGCGGCGTCCCCCTCCTCCCGCACGGCCTCGAGGATCCCCCGGACGATCTCCTCCACCGTGGGGTCAAAGGCCAGGCCCCGCCGGGCGAAGCGCTCCCGTACCTCCTCCGCGCGGTAGATCATGGCCTTACTATACCCAGCGGCGGCGCCGCTTGGGCTCCTCCACGCCCTCCAGCACCGCCTCAAACACGTGGTCCCCCACCTGCTGGGCCAGGCGCACGGGAAGGCCCTCCTCTACCTGGACCAAGGTGAGGCCCGGGCGGAGGCGGAAGTGCCGGCGCACCCTTCCCTCCACCTCGAGGTCGGGCAGGCGCTCCACGTAAGCCCGCCCCCCCGGCATGGGGAAGCGCGCCACCTCCCCGGGCTCCAGGGAAAGCCGGGGCAGGGCGAGGAGGAGGGAAAGGGGGTCATGGTAGGGCACCAGGTAGGGCAGGGCCAGGCTTTCCTTCCCCTGGGTGACCAGGACCAGGCCCTCCTCCTCCAGGCGCTCCACGGTGAAGACCCGGGCCTCCCTGGCCTCCACCCGCTCGGAGAAGTAGCGGGAAAACCCCTGCCCATCGGTTTCCGTCTGCCAGCGCTGGCCGGGTGCGGGGAAAAGGGCAGGCTCACCTCGGCCACCAGGGTGGCCTTGGCCCCCTCCCCCTGAGGGCGGA
>BBBN01000502.1 GCA_001311585.1 Thermus sp. JCM 17653 | reverse complement strand
CCTTTGGGTCCTGGGGGGAGGGCCTTCCAGGTGGAGGGGGTGGAAGGAGGGGAAGGGGGCCTGGCCTTTACCTTGCGCCTTGGGAAGGAGACCCGCCGCCTCAGGGCCCGGCTCCTCGGCCCCCACCAAGCGGAGAACCTGGCCCTTTCCGCCCTGGCGGGCCGCTTCCTGGGGGCTTCCTGGGAGGCGGTGGAAAGGGGGCTTCTCAAGGCGGAAAGCCCAGGCCGGCTCCAGCGCCTCCCTTGGCCTGGGGGAGGGGAGTCTTTAGGCACGATGCAAAAACAGACTCGCACCAAGCGCCTCCCTTGGCCTGGGGGAGGGGAGCTTTTCCTGGACGGGGCCCACAACCCCGAGGGGGCCCAGGCCCTCCGGGAAGCCCTCCGCTTCCACGGGCTTCTGCCCGCCGCCTTCGTCCTGGCCTTTTCCCGGGACAAGGACCACGCCGCCATGGCCCAGGCCCTGAGGGGCCTTGGGCCGTGGCCCTCACCCGCTACGCTTCCCCCCGGAGCCAGGACCCCCAGGCCCTTCTTCCCCTCTTCCCCGGGGCCCACGTGGAGGAAGACCCGATGCGGGCCCTGGCGTGGGCCTTTGGGGTTTCGGAGCGGGTGGTGGTGGCGGGAAGCCTCTACCTGGTGGGGGAGGTGCTGAGGGGGCTTAGAGGGCTTCCCCCGAGGAGCGCTGGCAGTAAAAACCCCGGGCCTTTAGGCCCGGGGGGCACCCCGTGGGACGGAGGGCTTACTTGAGCTCCACCACCGCGCCCACGGCCTCGAGCTTCTTCTTGATCTCCTCGGCCTCGGCCTTGGAAACCCCTTCCTTGATGGGGCCGCCCTTTTCCGCCAGGTCCTTGGCCTCCTTGAGGCCGAGCCCGGTGATGGCGCGGAGCTCCTTGATGACCTCCAGCTTCTTGGCCCCGGCCTCCTTGAGGATCACGTCAAACTCGGTCTTCTCCTCCGCGGGGCCGCCGCGG
>BBBN01000501.1 GCA_001311585.1 Thermus sp. JCM 17653 | reverse complement strand
CAGGTCCGCCAGGATGGGGGTGGTGGCCGCCAGCCGCACCTGGGCCAAGGCGGGGGCCAGGAGGAAGCCGAGGACCAAGGAGACGCGCCGGAGGTTCATGACAGTAGTGATAATGCATTTTCACATGTATGTCAAGCCCCGGCTCCGGGGGAAGGAGGGGCATATAATCGGGGCAAATGGACCTCAAGGCCCTCCACCGGAAGCACGTGCTCACGCCCTGGCTGGCCCAGAAGGACCTGGACCCTCCCCTGGTGGTGCGGGGGGAAGGGGTGTGGCTTTACGACGGGGAGGGGCGGCGGTACCTGGACTTCTCCGCCGGGCTGGTGGCGGTGAACCTGGGGCACGGCCACCCGAAGGTGGCCCGGGCCATTGCTGAGCAGGCGGCCACCCTGGCCTACGCCGCCCCGAGCCTCTTCCACGACAAGCGGGCCCTTCTCGCCAAGTCCCTCTCCGACCTCGCTCCATGGCCTGAGGGGGGAGGGTCTTCTTCACCCCCTCGGGGGCCGAGGCCAACGAGGACGCCTGAAGTTCGTGCGGCACCTCACGGGGCGCTTCAAGGTGCTCGCCGCTTACCGCTCCTTCCACGGGGCCACCCACGGGGCGGCGGCGCTCACGGGGGAGAACCGCCGCTTCCCCGCCGAGCCGGCCATTCCCGGGGTGGTGCACTTTTTCGCTCCCTACCCCTACCGGAGCCCCTTTTACACGGAGGACCCCGAGGAGGAGACGAGGCGGGCTTTAGAGCACCTGGAGAGGGTCTTGCTCCACGAGGACCCGAGGCGGGTGGCGGCCATCTTTTTGGAGCCGGTGGTGGGCTCCAACGGGGTCATCGTCTACCCGGAGGGTACCTAAGGGGGGTGCGGGAGATCTGCGACCGCCACGGCATCCTCCTGGTGTTTGACGAGGTGATGACGGGGTTTGGGCGGGTGGGGGAGGCCTTTGCCGCCCTGGCGCTTTGGGGTGGTGCCGGACC
>BBBN01000500.1 GCA_001311585.1 Thermus sp. JCM 17653 | reverse complement strand
CCCGTCGGCAGAGGAAGCGCCGGGGGGTGCCCCTCATCGCCGTGGTGGGCTACACCAACGCCGGCAAGACCACCCTCCTCCAGGCCCTGGCCCGGGGCGGGGAGCCGGGGGAGGACAAGCTCTTCGCCACCTTGCGGCCCCTCACCCGTAGGGGGTTCCTGCCCGGGATAGGGGAGGTGCTCTTCACCGACACCGTGGGCTTCATCCGCCACATGCCGGAGGAGCTTCTCACCGCCTTCCGGGCCACCCTCGAGGAGGTGCGGGAGGCGGACCTTCTGCTCCACGTCCTGGACGCCTCGGAAGAGGGGGCTTTGGAGCGGCACCGGGTGGTGCGGGACCTCCTCGCCGAGCTCGGCGTGGAGGCCCCCGTGGTCCTCGCCCTGAACAAGGCGGACCGGGCGGCGCCCTACGACCTTTACTTCCTCGAGGAGCGCCTGGGAGGGGTTCCGGTTTCGGCGGTGAAGGGCACGGGGCTTAAGGCGCTCAAGGAGGCCCTGGCCGAGGCCCTCCTGGCCTCGGGGGTGAGGCCCCAGGCCTGGGCTCAGTACACGTAGAAGCCCTTGAGCCCCGTTTCCTCGGCCCACTGGACCTCCACCCCCTCCACCCGGGCCAGGCGGGGGCCTTGCTTCAGGTGGTGGAGGAAGGCCTCCAGGGCTTCCTTGGGGCCTTCCGCCACCACCTCCACCCGGCCATCGGGGAGGTTTTCCGCGTAGCCGGAAAGCCCCAGCTCCAAGGCCTTCTTCTGGGCGAAGGCCCGGTACCCCACCCCTTGCACCCTTCCCTTGACCAAGGCCACCAGGCGCGGCATGGGCCTCTTATACCACCCCAGGTGGGCTTGCGCGAGGGGTTACCACGCGGTTTTCATCTCCCTTCCCTATGCTTGAGGAAGGATGCGGCGGGGTCTTCTCCTCGGGCTTTTGGGCGTGGCCCTTTTCCTCCTCCTGGCCTGGCCGCCCTTCCTCCGGGGGGTG
>BBBN01000499.1 GCA_001311585.1 Thermus sp. JCM 17653 | reverse complement strand
CTCCTGGGCCCGGCCCTCGGGGGGTTCGCCGCGGGGTGGGGGCTTCCCTACGTCTTCCTCCTCCCCCTCCCCGCGGCCCTCCTCGCCCTCCTCCTCTCGGGGAACCTTCCCGAACTCCCCAAGCAGGAGGGCACCCTCCTAAACCTCCTCCGGGCCCCCGGGTTCCTCCCCGCGCTCCTCGCCACGGGCCTCTACTTCCTCCACACCCTGGGGACACCGTGGCCCTCGCCTTCCACCTGGGGAAGGAAGGCTTCCCCCCCAGGGCCATCGGGGGCCTCCTCCTCCTCGGACCCTTGGAGCTCCTCCTCCTCGGGGCCTGGGCGGGGCGGAGGGCGGACCGGATGGGCTATCACCGGGTGGCCCTCCTCGGGGCCTACCTCCTCGTGGCCGCAGGCCTCGCCTTCGCCCTCCTCCCTCTCCTGCACCCTCTTTGGGGCACCGCCCTCGCCCTCCTCCTCCTCGGGGTAGGGCGGGCCCTCTTCCAGGCGGCGAACAACGCCCTCGTCCTCTCCCTAGCTCCCCAGGGAACGGAAGGTCTCGCCTCGGGAGCCCTCTCCGTGGCCCGCGCCCTGGGCCAAGCCCTGGGGAGCGCTTTTGCCGGGGGAAGCCTCGGCCTCTTCTACCGCCTCTTCCCAAGCCACGGCCTGGCCTTCGCCGCCACCGCCCTTCTTCTCACCGCCCTGATGGGTCTTTCCGCCCTCCTCGTCCGGGTCCGGGAGGAGTCAGGTTAGGAGGTGGGCCATCCGTCGCTGTACGAGCCGGGTGGCGTAAAGGGGGCTAAGGCGGTAAAGGAGGTCCATGGTCCGGGCGTCCTTCCCCAAGAGCACCCGGAAGGCGTTCCGTTCCACGGCGTCCAACAGGGTCCTCGCCGCCTCCTCGGGCTCCAAAAGGGGGACACCCGCCCCGCCCGCCCTGGGGGCCTCCACTCCGGAGTGCTCGGCGATGCCCGTGCGCATGGCTCCGGGCAAG
>BBBN01000498.1 GCA_001311585.1 Thermus sp. JCM 17653 | reverse complement strand
GGTAGAGCCCCAGAAGGCCCGCGAGCCCCACCAGGGCGCGAGGGGGAGGAGGGCGGCCTGCAGGTAGGCGGCGAGGGCCCTCCGGTACTCCTCCACCCGCAGGCTGACCTCCAGGGTGTACCCCTGCCACGTGGTGGTGACCGTGCGCCACGCCTCCCCTTCCCGGGGCTGGAACCCGCCCTCCAGGACCGCCTCCCCGCCCTCCAGGAGGCGGAAGCCGAAGACGTAGTGGACCCCGAAGATCTCCCCTGGGCCAGGCGCGGGCCCGCGGGCGTGAGCGCCAAGGAGCGCTTCACCCTTTCCGTCACCTCCACCAGGTCCCCCTGGATGTCCCGCTCCACCAGGTTGCGGAAGGACCAGTACCCCAAGACGGCCTCGAGGCTGCCCAAGGAGGCCGCCAGCAGGAGGAAGGCCAGGGCCAGGCGCCGCCGCAGGCTCATGGGCTCCCCAGCCGGTACCCCCCGGGGACCCGCTCCACCACCCAGGGGGCGAGCTTCTGCCGCAGGCGCTGCACGTAGACCCGGAGGATGGCCTCGGTTTCCGCCCCGGGGAAGACCCGCTCCAGAAGCTCTTCCTTGGAAAAGGCCTTATCGGGGTGGAGGGAAAGGACCTCCAGTAGGGCGAACTCCTTGGGGGAAAGGGCCACCTCCCGGCCCTCCCAATGGACCTGGCGGCGGGGGAAGTCCACCCGCAAAGGACCCCGCTCCAGAACCTTTCCCTTGAAGGAGGCCCCCCGGCGGGCCAGGGCCCGCACCCGGGCGAGGAGCTCCTCTAGGTGAAAGGGCTTCACCAGGTAGTCGTCCCCACCGAGATCCAGGCCGGCGATCCGGTCCTCCAGGCGTCCCGGGCGGTGAGGAAGAGGATCCCGCCCTCGTACCCCGCCCCGCGCACCTCCTCGGCGAAGCGGAAGCCCGCGTCCTCTCCCTCGGGGAGCCGCACGTCCACCACCATGACCGCCGGCTCGGCCTCCT
>BBBN01000497.1 GCA_001311585.1 Thermus sp. JCM 17653 | reverse complement strand
CGAGCCAGAGCCGGCCTCCTCGGGGGGAAGGAGGTGGAAGCCCGCCTTCCTGGCGTAGTCCAGGCCCTCCGGGTTGTCCTCGGGGACGTAAACCCCCTCCCCCAGGCGGGCCCGGGCCAGGGCCTCGGCCAGGGGCACGGGAAAGGCAAAGGGCTCCACCCCCCCCAAGACCTCCTGGGGCTCCCGGAGGTCCAGGGCCTGGACCTCGTAGCTCAGGCTCCCGTTCCAGGCGTTTTCGGTGAGGAGGCCCGCCACCTCCACCTCCTGGGGTAGGGTGGCCTGGCCCATACGCCAGGCCACCACCCGCACCCCCCCTAGCGGAAGGCCAGGTGCCGCCCCTCTCCCAGGGCGCGTACGTCTTCGGGAAGGCCTGCGAGGAGGAAAAGGGGCTCCGGGTTCCCGGCCCCGTAGGGCTCCAGGGGCAGAAGCTCGCGAAAGACCTGGGGCAGGAGGGAAGGGGGTGGAAGGGGCGCCACGAGCTCCACCTCCTTCACGGGATCGGGAAAGCTTTGGGCGTACGCCAAAAGGCGCCTCTTAAGCTCGGGGAAGCGCTCCTCTTCCAAGGCGAAGCCCGCCGCCTCCCGGTGTCCCCCGTAGCGGAGGAGGAGGTCTTCCGCACTCCTTAGGGCCTCCACGGCGCTGATGGGAGGAAGGCTCCGCACCGTTCCCTTACCTTGGGCCACCAGGAAGACGGGCCGGAGCGTGGCCTCCAGGATGCGGCTTGCCACGATGCCCATCACCCGGGGTGGCCTTCGGGGTCCAGGAGGACGATGGCCTTCTCCTCCGGGTCCGTCTGGGGCAGGAGGCGGCGGAGCATCTCCTCCTCTATGGCCTGGCGGCGAGCGTTCAGGCGGGAAAGCTCCTGCACCAGGGCCTCGGCTTCGGCCTCGTCGTCGGTGAGGAGAAGCCTCAAGGCCTTCTCGGCCTCCCCCAGGCGGCTTGCGGCGTTGAGGCGGGGGGGCGATGCGGAAGGCCACCTCCACCGCCTTCCCCGTG
>BBBN01000496.1 GCA_001311585.1 Thermus sp. JCM 17653 | reverse complement strand
CCCAGGCCGAAGACGCCCCCACCCAGGGGCCGGGTCCCTGGAAGTACGCCCAGGTGCGGGGTTCCACCACCTGGACGCGCCTCCCCGCCACCGCCACCACCATCCCCGGGGCCATGAAGGCCCACAGGTCTCCCTCGGGGCGAACCCACTGACCGGCCACCCAGAGGCCTTCCTCCATCACGCCCTCCACGGTCCGTAAAGGGGAGGGGACCGCCCCTCTTTCTCCTCTTCTTTCTTGCCCTTTTTCTCTTCCTTTTCCTCCTCCTTTTTCTTCCCGCGCTTTGCCCCGTCTTCGCCTCCTTTCGCCAGGGAGGAAAGCAGGATTAGGGCGAGGAGGAGCCTACGCCGCGTCCACATCGCGCCACCTCGCAGGGTCAGGACCGCCCTCAGGCCTGGTGCGGCGTTCTCCCAAGCCACCCTTCCCCCAAGCCAAGCGGCCACCAGGCGGACCAAGGCCAGCCCGAGGCCCGTCCCCTTGGCCTGGGGGAGAAAGGGCTCCCCAAGCCGGGAAAGGAGAGGGTCGGGCACCCCGTCCGTGGTCCCGGACCCAAAGCCGCACCTCCTTCTCCCCGGCCTCGAGGCCCACCTCCACCGGGGGCTCCCCGTGAACCCGGGCGTTTTCCAAAAGGTTTTCCAGCGCCCGCTCCAGCAGGCCCTCGTGGGCCAGGACCCAGACCTCTTCCCCGGGCAGCTTCGCCACCACCTCCTGGGGAAGCCGGCCCGTAGGAAGGCGCCGAGCTCCAGAGGGTTGAGGTCCCCCTGCAGCCGGGCCAGGTCCAGGAGCCCTGCCAAGGTCGCCCGCACCCGGGAAAGGGCCCGCTCCATCTCGGGCAAGGCCTTTTCCGGCGGGAGGTACCCGCCCTTCAAGGCCTCCACCTGGGCTTGGAGGACGGCGAGGGGGGTGCGGAGCTCGTGGGAGGCGTGGCGGGTGAAGGCCCGCTCCCGCTCCAGGGCCATCTGCACCGCGCGCACCACCCGGTTGAAGGCCCGCACCGGCCG
>BBBN01000495.1 GCA_001311585.1 Thermus sp. JCM 17653 | reverse complement strand
ACCTCCCCCACCTCCTCCCCGAGGGCGGCCGGGAAGTAGACCCGGCCCTCCTCCACCCGGGGGCTTGCCAGGTTCACGGAAAGCCCTTCAGGGGGTGGGGGGAAGAGGGCGTAGCGCTCCAGGAGCTTCGGGGCCTCCTCCGGGGGGGCCCTAAGGACCTCCTCGAGCCCGGGGATAGCTCCCCCCTAAGCCAGCGGGAAACGGCTTCCCTGGCCACCTCCTCCGGGGCCGCGAGGGCTAAAGCGAAGAGAAGAAGGAAGGCCAGGCCCCGCATCGCCTAGACCTCCTCCAAGGGCATCCCCGCCCGGCAGAGGGGACAGGCCTCCTTCGGGTACTGGGGCGCCTCGAGGCGGGCCAGGGCCCGGAAGGGCACGCCGAAGTCCACCCCTTCCCCGCTCCGGTCTACCAAGGCCCCCACGCCCACCAGCACCCCTCCCCGGGCCTCCGCCGCTTGGATCGCCTTGCGGACGCTTTCCCCGGTGGTCACCACGTCCTCCACCGCCAGGAAGCGGTCCCCCGGGTTCACGGTGAGCCCCTTGCGGAGGGTCATGCCCCCTTGGCCGTCCTTCTCGGCGAAGAGGGCCCTGGCCCCGAGGGCCCTCGCCACCACGAAGGAGAGCACCACCCCCCCGAGGGCGGGGCCGATGACGAAGTCCACCTTCTCCTCCTCAAAGAGCTTTCCCAAGGCTTCCCCCACGGCCTCGGCGTAAAGGGGGTGCTGGAGGAGGGCCGCCGACTGCAAAAAGAGGGGGGAGTGAAGGCCCGACCTGAGGAGGAAGTGGCCCTCTAGAAGAGCCCCCGTCCTCCGATAAAGCTCCAGGACGTCCATCCCCCTACTCTACCAAAGCCTTAAGGAGGGCCTCCGCCGCCCGCGCCGCAGCCTCCAGGTCCGGCCTTCCCTCGGGGTAGTAAAGGGCCCGGCTCGCAGCAAGGAGCAGCCCTTCTCCCCCAAGAGGCCTTCCCCCCTGGGCCCCCACCCCGGGAAGGAGGAGGGGGG
>BBBN01000494.1 GCA_001311585.1 Thermus sp. JCM 17653 | reverse complement strand
TTCTACACCGGGGCGGAGACGGGGAAGCGCCCTCAGGAGGACCAAGGCGGCCTGGGACGAGGGGAGGGTGCGCCTCCTCCTGGCCACCGCGGGCAAGGGGTGTGTGGGCCTCTCCTTCCACGACACCACGGGGAAGAGACCTACGGCCCAGATCGTCCTCACCCTGCCCTGGACGGCCACGGGGCTGGACCAGGTCCTGGGCCGGGTGGTGCGCCTTGGAATGAAGAGCCCCGTGCGGATCCTCTTCCCTGCGGCCCCGGTGCCCTTTGAGCAGCAGCTTGCGGCCACGGTGGCCCAGAGCCTGAGGACCTGGGGTACGCGGTGCGAGGGGGCGAGGGGGTGGTGCCGGAGCGGGTGGTGGAGGCCTTCCTCTACGACCTGGCGGCGGTGGACCTGATGGGCTTCCTCAGGCTTTTAGAGGCGGAGGAAAGCCTGTCCAAGGCCCCCCGGGAGGAGGAGGCCTCTTCCCTGGAGGTGCCGCTTCCGCCTCGGGGTGAAGGGGAGCCTAAAACTGTAGGGTGAAGGGGGTCCCGGAGGCCTCCAGGGAGTAGACCCCTTCCCTTCGGGGGTGCCCTTTCCAGCTCTTTTGGTGGGGGGCCCGGGCTCAAGCTACCCGCCCAGAGCCGTGGGCACCAGGTCCCTCCCACCACCACAAACTGAGGGGATACGCCCAAACCCCCACGCCAAAGCGGCTCAGGAATCCTCCCGCCGTTTTCCCGAGACTCCGTTCCCCCTCCGCCCATCTGCGCCCTTCCAAGGTAGTGTTACCCCCCACCCCCATGGGTAGGGCCGGTCCACCCGGGCCTCAGGGGAGGGTCAGCCTTGCGGGAAACAAGCTTAGCGATAAGACCAAGCCCTCTTCGCACCGGCTAGGAGGCTCTCCCCATGGCCTCTACCTCCTCCAGGCGCCTGGGATGGAGCGGGCCAAGGGCGAAGAGGTAGAAGGCCAGGAAGGAGGCCAGGGCCACCCGCAAGGGCAGGGTCACGCCGATCCCCCCCAGGAC
>BBBN01000493.1 GCA_001311585.1 Thermus sp. JCM 17653 | reverse complement strand
CCGCCCGGGGATGGGCCCCTCGAGGTGGCCGCCCAGGTGGGGGGGCTTGAGCTTTTGGCCATCGCCGGGGTCTACCTCGAGGGGTACGAGGCGGGTCTTCCCCTGGTCCTGGACGGCTTTCCCGTGACCGCGGGGGGCCTTTTGGCCTGGAAGCTGGAGCCCCAGCTGAAGGACCACCTCTTCGCCGGCCACCTCTCCCGGGAGCCCGGGCACCGCCATCAGCTGGGGGCCCTGGGTTTAAGGCCCCTTTTGGACCTGGACCTGGCCCTCGGGGAGGGGACCGGGGCGGTCCTCGCCATGCCCCTTCTCCGGGCCGCCGCCCGCATCCTCCACATGGCCACCTTCCAGGAGGCGGGGGTGTCCTCCCGGTGAGGCCACCCCAGGGCCTGGCACGGGGTGGTATAAAATCCCGGCCATGAGGTACCAAGATTTGTACCTGGCCTGGGGCCTCCTGGACGAGGGGGACCTTCTCGGGGCCCTGGAGCACGCGGAGCGGGCCTACCGCAGGCACCCCAAGGACCCGGAGGCCCGGTTTCTCTACGGCTACCTGCGCTTCGCCTCCTCCAGAGCCTACGAGGGGCTCCGCCTCATGGAGCTCGGCGCCAAGGCCTTGGGCGGGGAGGCCTGCGCCGAGCTTTGGCGGGTCTACGGCACGGAGTTCCCGGCCCACCTCCTAGACCTGGCCCGCTTCCTGGAGGGAAGGGGCCTTCCCCTCCCAGGAGACACCGCCTGGGCGGAGGCCGTTTTGGTGGAGCAAGGGCTCCCTTTGGAGGTGGCCCGGGAGGTGGAGCGGTGGCTCTACCAGGAGGACATTCCTTCCCTGGAAGGGTTCTTCCGCAAACGCCCTTCCCCCTACCTGGGCTACCTCCTGGTGCGCCTGTACCTGGCCCGCGGGGCCTTCCTCAAAGCGCAAGGCCTCGCCGGGGAGCTCGGGGAGGCTTGGGGCGGTGACTGGCGGGTGGAGCTGGCCCGCCTCCTCGCCCGTTTCCCCCAGGAGGGGCCGGGCCTGGTGGAGGAG
>BBBN01000492.1 GCA_001311585.1 Thermus sp. JCM 17653 | reverse complement strand
GCGAAGCGGAGGCCCTCCTCCAGGGCCACCGGCTTGATGAGCTCCACCGTGAAGGTCACGTTGTCCCCAGGCATCACCATCTCCACCCCCTGGGGCAACTCCACCACCCCCGTCACGTCCGTGGTCCGGAAGTAAAACTGCGGCCGGTACCCGGTGAAAAACCCCGTGTGCCGGCCCCCCTCCTCCTTCTTCAAGATGTACACCGAGGCCTCAAACTTGGTGTGCGGCGTAATGCTCCCAGGCTTCGCCAACACCTGGCCCCGCTCCACCTCATCCCGGCCCACGCCCCGCAGGAGCACCCCCACGTTGTCCCCAGCAATCCCCTCCTGCAGGGTCTTCCGGTGCATCTCCACACCCGTCACCACCGTCTTCCGCGTCTCCGGAGCAAGGCCCACAATCTCCACCTCGTCCCCCACCTTCACCTTGCCCCGCTCAATCCGCCCCGTGGCCACCGTCCCACGCCCCGTAATGGTGAACACGTCCTCCACCGGCATCAAGAAGGGCTTGTCCACGTCCCGCACCGGCGTGGGAATGTACTCGTCAATGGCGTCCAAAAGCTCCCAAATCTTGTCCACCCACTCGTTCTCACCCCGCCTCGTCTTGGGGTTCTTGTGCATCTGCTCAAGCGCCAAAAGAGCGCTCCCCCGAATCACCGGCACCTCGTCCCCAGGAAACTCGTACTGGTTCAGGAGGTCCCGCACCTCCATCTCCACCAGGTCCAAGAGCTCCGGGTCGTCCACCATGTCCACCTTGTTCATGAACACCACGATGTACGGCACCCCCACCTGCCGGGCCAAAAGAATGTGCTCCCGCGTCTGCGGCATGGGACCGTCCGCCGCCGACACCACCAGGATGGCCCCGTCCATCTGCGCCGCACCCGTGATCATGTTCTTGATGTAGTCCGCGTGCCCAGGGCAGTCCACGTGCGAGTAGTGCCGCTTCGCCGTCTCGTACTCCACGTGCGCCGTGTTGATGGTGATCCCACCGCGCACGCTCCTCCGGGGCCTTGTCAATGTCCGCGTAGTCCTTAACCTC
>BBBN01000491.1 GCA_001311585.1 Thermus sp. JCM 17653 | reverse complement strand
CCGCCCCCTTCCCGAAACCCCTTGCGTCTTCTGCGGCAACTGCGTCCAGGTCTGCCCCACGGGGGCCCTGAGGCCCCTGGCCCTGGAGGTGGGATGATGCGCACCACGTGCCCCTATTGCGGCGTGGGCTGCCAGGTGGAGCCCGAGATCCGGGAGGGCCGGGTGGTCCGGGTCCTGGCCCCGGACATCCCCCCCAACCACGGGGCCCTATGCGTCAAGGGCCGCTTCGGCCTGGACTTCCCCTTCTCGGGGAAGCGCCTCCTCTACCCCCTGGTGCGGGAAAGGAAGGGGGCTCCCTTGCGCCGGGCGAGCTGGGAGGAAGCCCTGGACCTGGTGGCGGGAAGCTTCTTCAGGTTCTGGAAGAAGCCGGGCCGGAGGCCATCGCCGTCTTCCCCTCGGCCAAGACCACCAACGAGGAGGTCTACCTGGCCCAAAAGCTCGCCCGCGCGCTCCTCTCCACCCACAACGTGGACCACTGCTCCCGGCTCTGCCACTCCTCCTCCACCGCCGCCCTAAGCCGCTCCTTGGGCGGGGCCAGCATGACCAACCCCCTGGAGGACATCCCCAAGACGGACCTCTTCCTGGTGGTGGGCTCCAACACCACCGAGACCCACCCGGTCATCGCCGCCATGATCAAGAAGCGGGTGCGGCGGGGGGCCAGGCTGATCGTGGTGGACCCGAGGTACACGGGCATGGCCGAGGCCGCCACCCTCTGGCTAAGGGTGCGCCCGGGGACCGACGTCTTCCTCTTGAACGCCATGGCCCGCCACATCCTGGAGGAAGGCTTATGGGACCGCCCTTACGTGGAGGCCAGGACCGAGGGGTTCGCGGAGTGGCGGGCCTCCCTGGAAGGGTACACCCTCGAGGCCGCCCAGGAGGTGACGGGCGTCCCCAAGGAGAAGATCGCCGAGGCGCCCGCCTCTACGCCACCACGGAGAGGGCCGGGGCCTACTGGGCCATGGGGGTGACCCAGCACACCAAGGGCACGGCCACCGCCCAGGCCCTGGTCAACCTGGCCCTCCTCACGGGGAAGGTGGGGAAGG
>BBBN01000490.1 GCA_001311585.1 Thermus sp. JCM 17653 | reverse complement strand
GGAGGAGGGTGAGGACGGGGCCGAAGAGGGGGTGGGGGGCGGCGTGGAGCTTGAGGTGGAGGCCGTCTTCCCTTCCCAGGGGCAGGCCGAAGGCCCGTAAGAGGGCCTCGGCCTCCTCGGGCTTCAGGGCCCTTTTCCCTTCCAGGAGCCTCCGGGCCTCCTCCAGCCTCAGGTCTTGGAAGTCGGGGAAGAGGAGGGGTTCCTCCCGCCACCGCCGGTAGGCCCAGGCCCGGGCGAGGGCGATGGCCGCCGACTCGGGGAAGCGGTAGAGGACCGCCTGGCCCAGAAGCCTTGCCCGGGGCCCCTCCTGGCCCATGAAGCAGGCGAGGAGGAGCTTTTCCGCCCTGGCCTCCTGGACCAGGCGCACCACCGCCTCTTCCCGGGCAAAGCCCATGGGCACGTAAAGGAGAAGGACGCTTCCCGCCTCTCCCCTAAGGGCCTCTTCCAGGGCGTTACGGAAGTCCTCCTCCCGGGCCTCCGAGCCCAGGTCCACGTGCTCCACCTCCAGGCCCCCTTCCTTCAGGGCCTCGAGGGCCAGGTTGGAAGGGCCGGAGGCGTTGGAGACCAGGCGCACCCGCCCGTTCTCCGGAAGGCGCCCCAGGGCGAAGAGGGCCGCCACGTCAAAGGCCTCCTCCAGGCTGTTGGCCCGCACCACCCCCGCCTGGGCGAAGAGGGCGCGCACCAGGGGGTCGCGGGAGGGGTGGACCGCCAGGATGGGCTTTTTCTTCCCGATCCTGCGGGCCAGGCGGGAGAAGCGCCGGGGGTTGCCAAAGCTTTCCAGGTACAAGAGGATGACCCCGGTGCGTTCGTCCTCCTCCCAGAACTGCAGGAGGTCGTTGGAGGAGATGTCCGCCTTGGCCCCCAAGGAGGCGAAGCTGGAGATCCCCAGGCCCATGCCCTCGGCGTAGGCCATGACCGCCCGCCCCAGGGTGCCCGACTGGCTGGAGAGGGCCAGGGAGCCTTCCTTGGGCAAGGGGGCAAGGCCCGCCGCCAGGCGCACCCCCGGTGGGTGTGGACGAAGCCAAGGAGCCCGGCCCAAAAGGCG
>BBBN01000489.1 GCA_001311585.1 Thermus sp. JCM 17653 | reverse complement strand
TCTGGCTGCCTCGTCCAGGACGGGATTCTTAGGGGGGTACAGTTGCAAACCACTTAGCCCCGTAAGGGGATTGCGACTCTTGACTTCGAGCTTAGACCCAGGGCCGCTTTCTTGTCAGTTGCAAACCACTTAGCCCCGTAAGGGGATTGCGACTTCTCGATGTCGGGCACGGGGAAGCCCGCCACCCGCTCGGGTTGCAAACCACTTAGCCCCGTAAGGGGATTGCGACTAGGGAATTCCGATCGAACTATGAAGAAGTGGACCGAGTTGGGTTGCAAACCACTTAGCCCCGTAAGGGGATTGCGACCTATATAGCGCGCGGCGGCCTCGAGCCCAATGACCTCCCCCGTTGCAAACCACTTAGCCCCGTAAGGGGATTGCGACATTTTGAGCAGCAGACACCCCTATTCCTAGAGTAGAAAGGTTGCAAACCACTTAGCCCCGTAAGGGGATTGCGACAGGGACGCGGCCCTCCCCAACGCTGCCGTCGTACTCCCAGTTGCAAACCACTTAGCCCCGTAAGGGGATTGCGACCCGAGTCTGTAAGGTACTGCTTTATTTTTTTCTGAGGAGTCTTGTTGCAAACCACTTAGCCCCGTAAGGGGATTGCGACCAGAGCTGAAGGGCCTCGCTCCGGGTCAAGAGGTTGCAAACCACTTAGCCCCGTAAGGGGATTGCGACTTCGCCAGGGGGGCCCCCTTCACGGGGCGCTACTCCGAGGTTGCAAACCACTTAGCCCGTAAGGGGATTGCGGGCGGCGGGCAAGATATACTGGGCTCCCAAAGCGGCTATGGCGCGAGGCCCGGTTTACCTTTCCCTTCTGGGCAACGACCCGGCCCCTGCCTACCTGGGGCTGAAGATGGCGGCGCGAAGGGCGGGGGGCGTGGTGAAGGCCGTCTTCTACGCCCTCCCGGCCTGGAACGAGGGCTACGAGGCCAAGCGCCGCGCCTTCTTCGCCCTCCTGGAGGAAGAGGGCATCCCCTACGAGGCCCGGTTCCTCTCCGAGGTGCCCGCCCTGGAGGAGGGCGAGGGCGAGGCCTGGGTCAACCTCAC
>BBBN01000488.1 GCA_001311585.1 Thermus sp. JCM 17653 | reverse complement strand
CCCCACACCCCCTTCCCGGCCCCCTTGGCCCTCGGGAAGGGGAGGGACCCCCTTCCTGGAAACCCTGAGGCGCCTTCTGGAGTGCCTTTCCGGGCCTATATGGAGCGCTTCCCTTGCGGGAGGAAGAGGACGGCCCCTGGGGATGGTCCCTTCTGGCCCCGGGGGGGGAAGGGCTTTGGGGCCACCCGGAGGTGGGGCCCTGGCTTGAGCGGCACCGGGGCCACCTGGAGGGGATGCGCTTCTTCGTCCTCTGGGAGCGGGAAAGGTACCGGCTACGCCTGGACGGGGTGCGGCGGGAAGGGGAGGCCCTGCACCTCTACCGCTTGTTGCCGGCGGGAGGCCCTTCTTTTGGCGGAGCGCCTTCTTGCCCTGAGGGAGGAAGGCTTTGCCTTTTCCCAGATGGGCGTCTTGGTGCGAAGCCGCTCGGGTCTTCCCCACCTGGAGACGGCCTTTCGCGCCCGAGGGGTGCCCTATGGGCTTGGGCGGGGGCGGAGCTTCTTCAACCGCCCCGAGGTGCGGGACCTCTACCACGCCCTGCGCCTGGCCCTTCTGGAAGGCCCTCTGGGCCCGGAGGAGCGCCTTTCCCTTTTGGCCTTCCTGCGGGGGCCGTGGGTGGGGCTGGACCTGGCCCAGGTGGAGGAGGCCCTGCGGGCGGAAGACCCCCTTCCCCTCTTACCCGAGGCCGCGCGGGAGCGGCTACTCTGGCTGAAGGGTCTGGCCGGGAGCAAGCCCCTGGAGGCCCTGAAGGCCTTGGCCAGGGAGGAGAGCTTCCTGAGGAGGCTTTCCCCCCGGGCCCGGGCCAACCTGGACGCCCTGCTCCTCATGGCGGCCTCCGAGCGTTTCCCCGACCTCGAGGCCCTCCTGGAGTGGCTAAAGGTCCGCGCCCAGGACCCCGAGGCCAGCGAGCTCCCCGAAGGAGGGGAAGGGGTGAGCCTCCTCACGGTGCACGCCGCCAAGGGGTTGGAGTGGCCCGTGGTGGCGGTCTTTGACCTGGCCCGGGAGGACCCCCCTTCCGGGGCCCCCTGGCGGTGGGCCCCGAGGGCCAGGTGGCCCTGCGGGG
>BBBN01000487.1 GCA_001311585.1 Thermus sp. JCM 17653 | reverse complement strand
CTCGGGGGGAGGACGCGGGTGGCGGCGAGCTTCCTCTTCGTGGGCCAAAGCGGGGTGGGCAAGACCCAGCTGGCCAAGGCCCTGGCCGAGGTCCTCTTCGGCTCGGAGCGGGCCCTCATCCGCTTTGACATGTCCGAGTTCCAGGAGCCCCACTCCATCTCCAAGCTCATCGGCGCCCCGCCGGGGTACGTGGGGTACGAGCAGGGCGGCCGCCTCACCGAGGCCGTGCGGCGGCAACCCTTCAGCGTGGTCCTCCTGGACGAGATCGAGAAGGCCCACCCCGACATCTACAACACCTTCCTCCAGGTCCTGGACGAGGGCCGCCTCACCGACGGCATGGGGCGCACCGTGGACTTCCGCCGGGTGATCCTCATCATGACCTCCAACACCGGCTACAACGTGGGGCCGGCCATCGGCTTCACCTCCAAGGAGGTGGACACCGAGTCCCCCTTGAAGGCCCTCTTCACCCCGGAGTTTTTGGACCGGCTGGACGAGGTGATCCGCTTCCGCCCCCTCACCGAGGAGGAGCTGGTCCAGGTGGCCCGGCTCATGCTGGAGGAGATCCAAAGGGAGTTGAAGGGCCGGGATATAGAGGTGGTCTTCGCTCCCGAGGTGGCCCGCTTCGTGGTGGAGCAGGCCCCCAAGACGGGGAGCGCCCGGGCCATCCGGGGCGTCATCCGCGAGCGCATCGAGGACCCCCTTTCCCTGGCCCTCCTCAAGAAGCCGGCGGGCCGCCTCTACGTGAACGTGGAGGACGGGCACCTGGCCTTCCACGAGGTGGAGGAGTTCCTGGTGTGAAGCACCCCCCGGCGTGAGGAGCAGGAGAAGGCCAGCTACGTCTGCGTGGAGTGCGGCTACCGCACCCCGAAGCCCCTGGGACGGTGCCCGGGGTGCGGGGCCTGGGGAAGCTTCCAGGAGGCCCTTCCGGACCCCCCCCGCAAGGAGAGGCCAGGAGGCCCGGCCACCCTCCTGCCCCTCTCCCAGGTGGACGAAAGGGAGGAGCGCCGCTTCTCCTCGGGGCTTTCCGAGGTGGTCCTCCTGGGGGGGGACGCCCGGGG
>BBBN01000486.1 GCA_001311585.1 Thermus sp. JCM 17653 | reverse complement strand
TGGTGGGCCTGTACTCGGGGCTTCTCCTCCTCCTGCCCCCCCTGGCCCTGGCCCTGGCCGTGCCCCTTCTGGCTTCCCGGGAGGAGTGGGCCTTTCTCCTGGGCCTTCCCGCCCGGCCGGGAAGGGCTTTCCTGGAGGGGGTCCTGGGGGTCCTCCTCGCCCTGCTCCGCCCCTCCTCCTGGGCCTCCTGCTGGGGGCGGGGCTTTTGGGCTTTTCCCCCAGGGCGGGGCTTTGGCTCCTCCTCTCCGGGCTTGGGGTCCTCCTCTTCTGGGTGGGGGTGGCGGCCTTGCTCTCCGCCCTCCTCCTGGAGGAAAGGCGGGCTTTGGGGCTGGGCTTTGCCCTCTTTGGCCTCCTGAACGTGCTCTACGGGCTTGGTGGTGGCCCTGGCGGTGCGGCTTAAGGACCATCCCTTGGAGGGCCTCCTCGCCCTCGCCCTCCTGCTGAACCCCCAGGAGGTCCACCGGGTGGGGCTCCTCTCCGCCCTGAAGGCCCCCGTCCTCACGGGCCCCTTGGGCTACCTGGTGGCGGAGCGGCTTGGGGCGGTGGGGCCCCTCCTCGGCCTCTTCTACCTGGTGGGCTTCGGTGGGGCCTTGGCCCTTCTGGCCGCCCTGGTCTTCGCCCTCAGGGACCGGTAGCATGGGGCCGTGCGCCTGAGGCTTGCAGGCTTCTTCCTCGCCCTCCCCTTCTTCCTCCAGCTCTTGGGCCTGGGGGACACCCCCTTGGGCGGGGGGCTTTGCGGGGAGGTCTTCCGGGTGCAGGACCTGGGCCTCGCCCTGAAGACCCCGGGCTTCTGGTACGGCCTCCTCTTCATGGTTTTCCTCGCCTTGGAGCTGGGCTTTGGCCTTTCCCTCCTCCTCCTTCCCCTCCTGGAGGTGCGCCCGGGGAAAGGGTGGGTGAGGGCGGGGCGCTACCTGGTGGGGACGCTTCTTTTCCTCTTCCTCCTCACCCGCACCACCGGTCTCCCCGCCCCGGGGCCCGGTGGGTGGGTCCTCGAGCCCGCCCCCCTGGACCCCCTCTCCCTCCTCCTGGTGGGGCTCTCCTTGGCGGGGGGGCTCCTTCTAGGGG
>BBBN01000485.1 GCA_001311585.1 Thermus sp. JCM 17653 | reverse complement strand
CCCCGGAGGTGGGGGCCGAGGAAGGTGAGGGCAAGCCCCTCCCCGTAGCGGAGGGCCAAGGCCTCCCCCAGGACCTCCCCGGAAAGCTCCGCCCTGAGAGGCCAAAGCCGCACCTCCCCGGCCATCCTCCCCTCCTTGCCCTCCAAGGCCACCCGGAGGGGTCCGTCCCAGGGGCCTTCCCCCTGGGCCTCGAGGCGGGCGGGCAGACCGAAGGGCGTGAGGTCGCGGTGCAACCTCAGGGCAAGGTGCCCCCCTTTGAGGGCGAGGCGGAACCCCTCGGCCTCCCCCATCACCTCCAAGGCCCTGAGGTCCCAGGCCCCTTCCGGGCGGTAGGCGAAGCGGAAGGGGAGCCTGTCCCCCTGTCCCACCAGGCCCCCTCCCCTTCCGCCTCCACCTGGGGGAGGCTTCCCGAGAAGCGGGCCACGGCCTCGAGGCGGGCCTGGCCCAGGACGTAGGCGTACCGGGCCTCCCCCAAGAGGCGCAAGCCCTCCAGGGTAGCCCCCGCCTCCAGCCTCCCCGGCAGGCCTTGGCCCTCGAGGCGAAGCCTCAGGGGCCCCTTCCCTTCCGCCAAGAGGGCCAGGCCTCTTCCCTTGGCCTCCAGGGTGCCCCGGTACCCCTCGGGCCCGTAGGCCAGGTCGGCCACCACCTTAAGGCCCAGGGCCTCCCCCACCCCCTTGGCCCAAAGGCGCAAGCCCCCCTCGTAGAGGGCGCCCAAGGCCAGGGGCGCCTCCCAGCGGGCCTCCACCCGGCCCCCCTCGCCCCTAAGCCAGAAGGGGCCCTCCTGCTTTAGGTACTGGAGGGTCGTGAGCCGGCCCTCCAGGAGGTAGCGGCTCCCCTGCCAGGAAAGCCGGGCCTGGCCCTGGGCGTAGCCCGAGGCGTGGCGCGCCTCCCCTTCCCCCTTGAGCGGGCAGGTCCACCCGGAGGGCGACAAGGGTCTCCCCCAAGGACGCCCCGGCGTAGCGGGCGCGAAGGTCCAAGGCCTCCAGGGGCCCCGAAAGGTCACCTCGAGGCCCCGGTAGGCGAACCGCCCCGCCGCCTCTCCCTGGGGGAAGCCCGTAAAGCGCAAG
>BBBN01000484.1 GCA_001311585.1 Thermus sp. JCM 17653 | reverse complement strand
CTTATCTTCTGATGCCAAGGCGGCACTACGGGAGCCTCGAGGAGCTTAAGGAGCGGTGGTTCAGGCCCTCAAGGCCCTGGGGGGTGTGGAGTTGAAAATCTTGGGGGAGGGTACTTAGGTCCTTCCGGGCCAAAACCGAGGCCATGAGGGCGCGGTGCAGGGTCTGAACCCGCTCCTGCACCTCCAGCTGGCGGGCGAGAAGGCGGCGCAGGACCTCTTCCATCACCTGGGCGAAGGGCACCTCCCAGGGGAGTTCGAGGCCCGCCACCCCGGCCCGGGCAAGCTCTTCCAGGGCCGCCAGAGGGAATCCCTCAAAGAACTGGGGCACGGCCAGGACCACCCCCGCGGGCTCCGCTTGGGCGAGCCTTTGGGCGAAGAGGCGGAGGGCCTCCTCCTCCCGGGGCCAGGCGTACCCGGTGGAGAGGACCAGCTGCCCCCTTCGCACCCAAGGGGCGGGTTCGGGGAGGCCCACCACGTGCACCCAGGTCACCACCCTTTCTGGGTCACCGACCAGAAGCCGGGCCCGGGCCAGGGAAGGAAGCTTTAAAAGTTCGCCCAAGGGAAGCCCGGGCATCTACCCCTCCTGCCGCACCCTCAAGGCCCGGAGGCGGTTTACCGCCCCCCCAAGCTCCAAAGGCCGCACCGCGGCGAGCTCGGGGGCCTCCTCCAGGGAAAAATAGTCCTCTAGCTCCAGGGCCCTTTCCACCAGGGCCTTAAGGGGGGTCCGGCCGTCGGCCAGGGCCTGTAGCCTGCGGAAAAGGGCCCCTATGGCCCGCACCTGGGCGTTCTCAAAGAGGTCCAAGGCGGAGAGGTCCACCGCCTCTTCCCCGAAGAGGAGCTCCTTAAGACCCCGGCCCTTCACTTTCGCCTTCCGGCCCCGCCTGGGGTCAAAGCTTTCGGGGAGGGGGGCCCGGGGGACGGCCCGCAAGGGGTAGCGGGGTTCGCCGAAAACCCGCCCCGTGGGGTGGGCCTGGGCGATGGCCTTGGCCTCCGCGGTCACCTCTTTGGGGCGGTACGCTTCCATGAGGATCACGGTGTCCGCCAGGTCCAGGTAGTCCCCACGCCCTAC
>BBBN01000483.1 GCA_001311585.1 Thermus sp. JCM 17653 | reverse complement strand
ACCGGCCTGCCCCTGCCCCTGGGGGCCATCCTGGCCCGGCGGGACCTGGGGGAGGAGCTCATCCTGGCCCTGGACCAGGCGGTGCGCCGAAGCCTGGAGTACGCCTGGGCCCATCCCGAGGAGACCCTGCCCTACCTCAAGGCCCACGCCCAGGAGCTTTCCGAGGAGGTGATCTGGGCCCACGTGCGCACCTACGTGAACGCCTTCAGCCAGGACGTGGGCGAGGAGGGGAAGAGGGCGGTGGAGCGGCTCTTCGCCGAGGCCGAGGCCCGGGGACTTCTCCCTCCTTCCCCCGAGCCCCTCTTTTTATAGGCTGAGAGCATGTTCCAGGAGCTTCCCCTCGAGGCCCAGAAGGCGGCCCTCCGGGCCTTCCAGCCCCTTAGGGTGCGGCGGGGCACCCGCCTCTACGCCGAGGGGGACCGGGCCGATGGCATCTACCTGGTGCGGACAGGGTGGATCTGGCTGGAGCGTTCCGGGCCCCTGGAGGAGCCCGCCACCTTGGGGGTGGTGGGCCCTGGGGGGCTTCTGGGGGAGGAGGCCTTGGTGGGGGAGAGGCGCACGGCGGGGGCCTCGGCCCTCACCTACGCCGAGCTCCTCTTCGCCCCCCAGGAGGCCCTCCTTTCCCTCTTGCGGGGTTTTCCCGAGGTGCAGGCCTTTCTCCTGAAGGCCTTTTACGCCAGGCTCAAGGCGGCGGAGGCCCGGCTTTGGGAGGTGCGCCACCTCCCCGTGGGGGGGCGTCTGGCCCGCCTGCTCCTGGGCCTGGCCCAAGGGGGGGAGATCCCCTTCTCCCACCAGGACCTGGCCCGCATGGTGGGGGCCACCCGGGAGACGGTGACCAAGCTCCTGGGGGAGTGGGCCCTGGAGGCTGGGTGGAGCTGGGCTACCGCCGGGTGGAGGTCCTGGACCCCAAGGCCCTTGCCCGCCTGGCGGAGGCGCTTTAGGCTTTGAAGCATGGAGCCCATCCTGCTGGCCCGCCTTTTGAACCTGCCCCAGGGGGAGGAGGCCCTGAGGTCCCGCCTGGGCCGGGGGGGCCACCCTAAGCTCCGGGAGGCCCTAAAGGCCTACCTCAAGCGCCTTC
>BBBN01000482.1 GCA_001311585.1 Thermus sp. JCM 17653 | reverse complement strand
AGGTCATCCCCTTGACTTTCGTGCCCTAGTTCACTAAGCTAGGAAGGTTTACGGGCGCTACCTCCCTTTTCGGGCGCAGGTGGGCCCGGAAAGGCAGAGCATGGAGTTCAAAGACTTTCCCCTGAAGGAAGAGATCAAGGAAGCCCTTTCGCGCCGCGGCATTACCGCCCCCACCCCCATCCAGGCGGCGGCCCTGCCCCTGGCCCTGGAGGGCAAGGACCTCATCGGCCAGGCCCGCACCGGCACGGGCAAGACCCTGGCCTTCGCCCTGCCCATCGCCGAGAGGCTCGCCCCAAACCGGGAAAGGGGCCGGAAGCCCAGGGCCCTGGTCCTCACCCCCACGCGGGAGCTCGCCCTCCAGGTGGCCTCGGAGCTTTCCGCCGTGGCCCCCACCTGAGGGTGGTCCCCGTCTACGGGGGCACGGGCTACACCAAGCAGAAGGAGGAGCTTGCCCGGGGGGCGGACGTGGTGGTGGCCACCCCGGGGCGGGCCCTGGACTACCTGAAACAAGGGGTCTTGGACCTTTCCCAGGTAGAGGTGGCCGTTTTGGACGAGGCGGACGAGATGCTCTCCATGGGGTTTGAGGAGGAGGTGGAGGCCCTGCTTTCCGCCACGCCCCCTTCCCGGCAGACCCTCCTCTTCTCCGCCACCCTGCCCTCCTGGGCCAAGAAGCTCGCCGAGCGTTACATGCGGAGCCCGGTGGTCATCAACGTGGTGCGGGAGGAGGGGGTGACCTACCAGGAGGAGGCCATCCTGGCCCCTTCCGACCGCCTGGGCCTTCTTTCCGACCTGCTCTACGTCAAGGCCCCCAAGCGGGCCATCGTCTTCACCCGGACCAAGGCCGAGACCGAGGAGGTGGCCGCGGGGCTTCTCCGCCTGGGCACGCCGCCCGGGCCATCCACGGGGACCTGTCCCAGAGCGACCGGGAAAGGGTCATGCGGGCCTTCCGCGAGGGGGAGGTGCGGGTCCTGGTGGCCACGGACGTGGCCGCCCGGGGGCTGGACATTCCCGAGGTGGACCTGGTGGTGCACTACCGCTTCCCCGACAAACCCGAGACCTACCAGCACCGCTCCGGGCG
>BBBN01000481.1 GCA_001311585.1 Thermus sp. JCM 17653 | reverse complement strand
GGTCCACCGGCCCCGGCACCGCCTCGAGGCCAGGGTAGGCGAGGAGGGCCCCACCGTGCCCCCCTCCTTCCCGATGGCCTCGTTCACCGGGAAGACCGGCCCCTGGAAGCGGCCGAAGATGAGGTTTTCCAGGACGCGGTAGCCGATGCTCTCCGGGTCGCGGCTCGCTCCCACCACCGCCACCCCCCGGGGGAAGAAGAAGGGGTGGAGGCTGGCGATGGTGGAGACCTTCTCCCGCCACTCAAAGCGCTCCGCCGCCTTCTCCTCCATGAGGATCCCGAACTCCACCTCCACCTCCCCCCCCTCCCGGTGGGCCTTGACCTGGAAGCCGCTCTCCTGGAATACGCTCAGCATCTGCTTGTTCTCCGCGAGGACGAAGGCCTGAAAGCGGCGCACCCCCCGCTTGGCGGCGATGAGGGCGAGCCTTTCCAGGAGGAGGGTGCCGAGGCCCTTCCCCTGGTAGGCGTCGTCCACCAGGAAGGCCACCTCGGCGGTGTCCTCCCCCTTGACGCGCACGTACTCCCCGGTGGCCACGATCCTGGGAGGCTCCCCGGCCAGGACCACCAAGGTTACCTTCTCCTCCTCGGGCTTGGCGGAAAGGAGGAGTTCCGCGGCCTTTTCCGGGGAGATGGGGGAGAAGAAGCGCATGCGCAAGGAGGTGGGGGAAAGGCGCCTCAGGAACTCCACGAAAAGGGGGAGGTCCTTCCTCGAGGCCCTGCGGAGGAGGGCGGTGCGCCCGTCCTTGAGGAGGACGGGGCCCTCCTCGAGGCCGTGCTGGGGGGTGGGGGGCGGGACGTAGCCCATGCCCTCATTTTCCCCTAAAGGGCTCGTGCCCCCGCACCACCTTAAGCCGTACCCCGGCCGCCGCGAGGAGCTCCCGGTAGCGGAGGGCCCGCTCCAGGGCGGGGGGCTTGCCGTGGACGGGCCTTCCCCTCTCCCCGGGGAAGAGGAAGTAGCCCTCGGGGAGGAGGACCAAAAGCCCTTCCCGGGCGCGGCGCGCTCCCCTAAGCGCCGCCTTGAGGAAGGCCTCCTCCGCCCTTTGGGTCAGGAGGACGTAGGTGCTCCCCCAGGGGGCCGGGGG
>BBBN01000480.1 GCA_001311585.1 Thermus sp. JCM 17653 | reverse complement strand
CTAAAGCGCAAGCACGAAGGGAAAGCGCGGACCAAGAGTGGGGCCCTTACCCCTCGAGGCCCGCCTGGGCCTCGGCGAGCCGAAGGACCGCGGCCCAGTCCTCCTCCCCCATCCCCCTCGCCACCCCCTCCAGGAACCGGTCCAGGAGGAGGTGCCCGAGGGGCAGGGGCGTGTGGGAGGTGTCCGCCGCCTGGTGGATGAGGCGCACGTCCTTGAGCCCCAGCCGGAGCTTGAACCAGGGGGCTGAAGCGCTTTCCAGAAGGATCCGCCCGTAGGCTCGTAGACCGGGGAGCGGAAAAAGCCCCGCACCACCTCGTAAAAGGCCTCCCGCCTCACCCCGTTCCTCTCCACCAGCACGTAGGCCTCGGAAAGGGCCTCCAGCATGCTGGCGATGAGGAAGTTCCCCCCGAGCTTCACCGCGTGGGCCAGGTGAGGGGTGTCCCCCACCTCGTAGACCTCCACCCCCAGGGCCTTCAGAAGGGGCCTCGCTTCCTCCACGTCCTCGGGCGCCCCCGCCACCACGATCCTGAGCTCCCCCCTGGCCGCCGCCTCGGGACGGCCGAAGACGGGGGCCGCCAGGTAGCGCCTCCCCGCGCGCCTATGCCGTTCCCAGAGGGCGCGGGAGTAAGGCACCCCCAAGGTGCTCATGGCGATGTGGAGGCCCCCCTGGGGAAGTCCCTCCAAGATCTCGGGGAGGACGGCCTCGGTGGCGGCGTCGTCCGCAAGCATGGTGATGACCAGGCCCGTTCTCGCCGCCTCCTTGGGGCTTCCCACCCGGGTGAGGCCCTCCGCCTCCTTGGGCGTCCGGTTCCAGGCCAGGACCTCCTACCCCGCTTGGGCCAGGTTCTTGGCCATGGGAAGGCCCATGCTCCCAAGCCCCACGAAGCCGATCCGCCGCATACCCCCATGCTACCCCAGGGGGGGGGCCTTAAGCTCCGCTTAAGGAAACGCCCCTTGCTGCCTTTAGCCTCCGGCTCAGGTTCCCGGGCGAGGAGGCAAGCAATGGAGTTCACCCCCCTCGAGGCCGCCCACCTCCTGCGCCGGGCCGCCGCCCGGGGCCGGAAGGAGGAGGCGGAGG
>BBBN01000479.1 GCA_001311585.1 Thermus sp. JCM 17653 | reverse complement strand
ATGGCTCCTGAGCCTCGCCCTTAACCTCCCCTTCGTGGGAGGGCCCCAGGAGTACCAGGTCCTGGTGGCCCTGGGGTGCAGCGCTCCCCGGCACGTGCAAAACGGCTACCGGGAGATGCTGGCCCACGAGGTCCTCCCCCGCCTCCTGGCCAGGGTGACCGACACCCAGATCCGCCTCACCCTGGCCCCCATCACCGGGAGGAGCTACACCGCCCCCGCCCGGGTCCTGGAGAGCCCCAACCCCCTTTACGCGGGCCGCTTCCAGCTGGAAGAGTTCAAGAAGAGCTTCCAGAAGGAGGCGCTTAGGACCTTCGACGAGCTCCGCAAGAAGGCCACCGCCGAGTGCAGGCGGGGGACGGAGATCATCGGGGCGCTAAAGGCGGCAGGGGAGCGGGCCCGGAGGCCCGGCCGCATCCTGGTCCTGGCCCACGGGTTTGAGCAGTCAGAGCTCATGAACCTTTACGACTACCGCCTCAAGCTGGAGAAGAGAGAGGTGCGGCGGGACCTCATCCAGCGGGTCCAAGCCCGCTTGGGGCTTCCCCGCCTCAAGGACCAGGAGGTCTGCATCGCCGGGATCACCGCCGGGAACGACAACAACGCCAACGCCCGGCTGACCACCTCCATCAAGCCTTTTGGGAAGAGCTCATCCAGGCCTCGGGGGGCAGGCTGGTGGGGTACGGCACCACCCCCCGGGTCTGCCCCTTCCTCTAACGCCATGGAAGCCCTCTGGCAGCGCACCGGCGACCCCTTGGGCGACTTCATCCGGCTCGTCCTCCTCTTGGAGGAACTCTTGGAGCGCCTCGGGGCCCCAAGGAGGACACCCTGGGGGCCAAGCTCCGCTCCGGGGCGGTGGAGGCCTTCTTCCAAAGCTACCCCGACGGCCCCATCCTCCGGGAGAGGCTCTGGCGGCTCGTGGAGCTGAGGAACGCCGTCTTGCACGAGAGGGCCGAGGTGCCCCCCTGGGCCTTCCCGGAGGGAAAGGCCCTTGTGGCCCGGCTCCTCGCCGCCCTGGAGCGCCAGAGGTTCTACAGCCGGGAGGAGTGGGCGGCCAGGATGGCCTTCCTGGAAGCCCCTGCCCCGCCCACC
>BBBN01000478.1 GCA_001311585.1 Thermus sp. JCM 17653 | reverse complement strand
CGGCCCTGGGGGTCCTCCTGGTGGCCCTGGGGGAGCGGTACCTCTACCTGGGCTCATCCTCGCCTACTTCGCCCCGGTTTTCCTCCTCCAGTGGGCCTTTGGCGGGGACCTCCTCCTGGGGTGGCGGCGGGCCCTCCTCCTCGGGGTGGGCGTCCCCACCCTCTACCTCTGGGGGGCGGACCTCTTCGCCATCCGGGAAGGCATCTGGTGGATCTCCCCCCAGTACACCCTGGGCCTAGGGGTCCTGGGGCTTCCCCTGGAGGAGATGGTCTTCTTCCTCTGCACCAACCTGGCCGTGGTCCAGGGCCTCCTCCTGGCCTGGCACCCCGAGGCCCTGAAGCGCCTAAGATAGCCCCGTGGCCGGCCTCTGGGAAACCCTCAAGAACAGGCCCACGGGGAAGGCCTTGCGCCTGGTGGTGGAGGCCCTCCTCCTCCGGAGCCTAAAGGGGAGCCTCCGGGGGGTCTACCTCCGGGGGGGAGGCCCCCGGAGGACCCCTGGTCCTCGCCCTGAACCACCATAGCTTCTTTGACGGCCACCTGGCGTGGCTTCTGGGAAGCTTTACCGGAAGCCCACGAGCCTCCTGGTGGCCGAGGAGAACCTTCGGGCCTACCCCGTGCTGAAGCTCGCCGGGGCCCTGGAGGCGGGAAGGGTGCGGGAGGCCCTGAGGAGGCTTGGGCGGGGGGAGTGGGTGGCCCTCTTTCCCGAGGGGGCCATGGCCTACCCCGGCCCCTTGCGCCCCTCGAGGCCGGGAGCGGGGTGGCTTGCGAGGAAGGCGGGGGTTCCCCTCCTCCCCGTGGCCCTGAGGGTGGTCCTCCGGGGTTACGAGCACCCCGAGGCCTTCCTCTGGGTGGGGAAGCCCCTTCCCCCGGAAGGAAACCTGGAGGGCGCCCTGGGGGGGCTTCTGCAGGAGCTTGACGCCCTCCTCGCCCGCACCCACCCGAGGGAGGTGCCGGAGGGCTTCCGGGAGGTGCTTCGGGGAAGGCGGAGCTGGAGGAATGGATTCACCCTCTGGTGAGGCTTCTCCCATGACAGGGGACTTCTTCTTCGGGGTCTTCCTCTTCCTCCTCCTCAGGTGGCTGGCCCTCCTCTTTAACCTCCTCGCCTTCC
>BBBN01000477.1 GCA_001311585.1 Thermus sp. JCM 17653 | reverse complement strand
CCAGGGGGCGGGCGGGCCTGGGCACCACGGTGCTCTCCCCGAAGCCCGCGGCGATGAGGATGACCCGGAGCTCGTCCTGGGCCCGATCGTCGTAGGTCACCCCGTAGAGGATGTCCACCTCCTCGTGGCCGGTGGCCTCGCGGATCCTTTCCACCACCTCCGCCGCCTCCATGAGGGAAAGGTCTTCCGAGCCCACCACGTTGAGGAGAAGCCGCCTCGCCCCCTCAATGGAGCGCTCCAGAAGGGGGCTCATGGTGGCCGACTTGGCGGCTTCTTCCACCCGGTTCTCCCCACGCCCCGCCCCGATGCCCATGAGCACCTGGCCCGCTCCCTCCAGGAGGGCCTTGACGTCGGCGAAGTCCACGTTGATGAGGCCGGGGAGGTTGATGACGTCGGTGATGCCCTTTACCCCGTGGTAGAGAACGCGGTCGGCGATGAGAAAGGCGTCCTTGAGGCTCATCTTCTTGTCCACCGCCGAAAGGAGGCGGTCGTTCTGGACCACCACCATGGCGTCCACCCGTTCCTTGAGCGCTTGATCCCTTCCTCGGCAGCCTTGAGGCGCTTCGGGCCTTCAAAGCTGAAAGGGCGGGTGACCACGGCCACCGCCAACGCCCCCAGGCGCTTGGCGATCTCGGCCACCACCGGGGCGCTTCCCGTGCCCGTTCCTCCTCCCATCCCGGCGGTGATGAAAACCAAGTCGGCGCCCTCCAGGCTTCGGCGATGAGGTCTTCGGCCTCGAGGGCCGCCTTCTCCCCGATCTCGGGGTTAGCCCCGGCGCCGAGTCCCCGGGTGAGCCTTTCCCCGAGCTGGATGCGGACATCGGCGAGCTTTTGGCCAAGACCTGGGCGTCGGTGTTGGCGGCGATGAACTCCACTCCCGAAAGGCCCGCTTCGATCATGCGGTTCACCGCGTTGTTGCCCGCTCCCCCGAGGCCGATGACCTTGATAACGGCTCCTTGCATCTCCCCCTCCTCAAAACAGGTTGCTGAGAATCTCCTTGATCCGCGCCCAAATCCCTTCGCCTTTGGCCCCCTCTTCCCGCTTCTCTTTTCCCCGCCCCCGGCGGCCTCGGGGCGCGCACCGGCAGGGTAGCCCGTAGCGCCA
>BBBN01000476.1 GCA_001311585.1 Thermus sp. JCM 17653 | reverse complement strand
CAGCCCAGGGCCTTGCGCACCCCCGCGGGCAGGACCACCCGCCCTTGGCCCCGAGGTGGGTCAGGTATCGGGCCCGGAGGCAAGGTGTCCCATACCCCTTATCCTCAAGCCTCCTCGAAGGAGCCTCGGCACCGAGCACCCGGCTGTTCTCCCGAAGAACCCGCTCCAGGCCCTCGGGGAAGCCCTCCGGGGCCTCGGCGTGGGCCTCGAGGACCACCTCAAGCCTGACCCCTCCCTCCTTGGCCAGGTGAAGGAGGACTTCCTGAGCCAGCGTTTGCACGTCGGAGAGAAGGTTTTCCACCCGGAGGACCTTCTTGAGGTAGAAGCGCTTGGGCCTCGAGGGCTTGGGGAGAGGCAGGTTTGTGGGTCCCCGATCGTCCCCCTCTTGGCCCGAGGGCGGGGCCACATACGGGGCATCCCCCCCTCCTTTCTCCTTCAAAAGCCGGGCGGCCAACTCGGGCCGCAAGAGGTAGCCCCCGAGGGAAGGGACCACCTCCGCGCCCAGAACCACGCCCTTGGGCTCCCCCCCTTCCAGGCTCCCGGCGTACCCGAAGCGCCCCTCCCCTACTCCCTGGGCCACGGTGGCCAGGAGGGTTTCCTCGTCCTTGAGCTTGGGGAGGTAAGCGTAGGCGGCGAAGTCCTCCCAGAGCCTCCTCAAGGGGAGGACGCCTTCCGGCTCGACCACCTCCCAGAACCCGTAGCGGGCGAGGGCTTCCTCCAGGAAGGCGGGGTGCCACCGGGTGAAGACCAGCCCCTCGCTCTGGGCCTTGGCGGCCACCCGGTCCAAGGGGTTTCCGCTACCCTGGAGGCGGATGGCGCTAAGCTCCAGGTCCGGGGCCTTGGGGTTGGGCTGGTGGAAGGCGAGGAGGTAGCGGTAGGCCTCCTCGAGGCGCACCTTCAGGGTCTCCTCCGCCTGGCGGAGGCGGCTTTCCACCTGGCGTACGTCCCCCGCCCCGAGGTTCAGGCGTTCGCGGTCCTCAAAGATGGAACGCCAGGCCAGGTACTGCCGCGCCGCCGCCTCCAGGTCGGGGACCAGGGTGGCCTCGGGGGCGAGAAAGAGGAGAACGTTGCGGTAGCGCCTTGGGGCCTGCCCCCGCCGCTCCAAAA
>BBBN01000475.1 GCA_001311585.1 Thermus sp. JCM 17653 | reverse complement strand
CCCCGAGGAGGGCGGCGAGCTCCTCCACCTTCTGGAAGGCCTCGGCGCTTCCCATGCCCCGGCCCCCCGCGACCACCACGTCCGCCTCGGTGAGGGAGATCCCCTTCTTCTCCTCCTGGAGGCGCTCCAGGACCTCCACCGTGGGCACCTGGGGCACGCTTAGGGCCACCACCTGGGCCTCCCCCGATAAGGCTCGGCCAGGGGCGTGGTGTTGGGCTTCACCGTGAGGACCACGGGGAGGGGTGCCTTCACCCTCTGGGTCACCCGGTTCAGGTAGGCGTAGCGGGTGGCGTGGACCTCGCCGCCTTCCACGCGGGACTCGAGGGTGTCTTCCAAAAGCCCCGCCTTCAAGGCGTAGGCCACCCGGCCCAGATAGGCCCGGCTCTGCCGCGAGGAGGGGGCCACCACCGCCTTCGCCCCCATGGCCTCGGCGGCCTTAAGCACCCCCGCCGCCCACTTCTCGGCGGTGTAGGGGCCTAAGGTGGCGGTGTAGAGGGTCTCCACGTACCTCTGGGCTTCCTCCAGGGGGGCCTTCTCCTCGGCGAGGAGGACCCCGGCCACCTTCCCCCCGAGGCTTCCGCCAGGCCCGGGCCCGGGTGAGGGCCTCGAGGCTTCCCTTCTTGAGCCGGTTTCCGTCGTGGTCCAAGACAACGAGCACCATAGGTACCTCCTAGATGACCTTGGCCTCCTCGTGGAGGAGCCGCACCAGCTCTTCGGCCGCCGCCACGGGGTCCTTGCCGTCCAGGATCTTGCCGAGCCTGGACTTCTCCTGGATCTCCTCGGAGAGGAGGACCACCTTGGGGGTAAGGCTGGCCTGGACCTTCCGGACCTCCTTCTTCTTGGCCTTCATGATCCCGGGCAGGGTGGGGTAGCGGGGCTCGTTCAGGCCCTGCTGCGTGGTGAAGACGGCGGGAAGCCTGACCCTAACCCACTCCGCCCCCTCGTCCAGGTCGTGCTTGGCCTTGGCGGTGTCCCCTTCCAGCTCGAGGGCGGTGCTCCAGGCCACCACCGGCACCCCTAGGGCCTCGGCCAGGGCGCCCCCCAGGGCTTGGCTGTCCCAGTCCGCCTGCTGCCCCCCGGTGAGGACCAGGGTGGGGGCCTCCTCCTTCAGCACCTCCGCCAGAGCCTCG
>BBBN01000474.1 GCA_001311585.1 Thermus sp. JCM 17653 | reverse complement strand
CTCCGCCCTCCCCCGGCAGGAGGTGGGCCCTAGGGAAGGCGCCCTGGTGGCCTTCGTGATGAACGGGCTCTTCTCCTTCCTCCCCCACCCCCTCCTGGAGCGCCTACGGGTGGCGAACGGCCAGGTTCTGGCCTTCCGGAGGGAGGCTTACTTCGCCTCCGGGGGGCACGGGGCGGTGCGGGGGGAGGTTTTGGAGGACGTGGCCCTGGCGAGGCGGATGGGGGCCTACGGGCTCTTCCTGGGCGGGAGGCTCTTCCGGGTGCGGATGTACCGGGGCTACGGGGAGGCGGTGGAGGGCTTCGCCAAGAACTTCCTGGACATCCACCTGAAAAACCCCGCCCTCCTCCTGGGCTCCGCCTTCTACCACCTCGCCCTCTACACCCTCCCCTGGCTCTTCGGGCGGTGGGAGCTCGGCTTATGGGCCTTTTGGAGCGGCTTTGGGTGCAGCAGGCCCTGGGGGGGCCCCTCTGGCCCGGCCTCCTCGCCCCCCTCGTCCCCCTTCTCCTCCTTCCCGTGTACCTGCGGGCCCTCCTCCCGGGGAAGCGCTGGAAGGGGCGGGAGGTGTAGGCGCCATGCCGACCCGGGCCAGCATGGAGCCCCGGCAAAGCCTCACCGAGGGATTGACCCTGGCCCCCTTCCGTCTCAACTAGGGGTACCCTGAAAGGGTGAAGGCCGTTTGGCAACTCCAGGAGGCCAAGGCCCGCTTCTCGGAGATGGTGGAGCGGGCCCTTAGGGGCGAGCCCCAGCTCGTCCTCCGCCGGGGCAAGTGGCCCGGGCCCCGGAAGCCCGGCGGCCCACCCTCGCCATCTGGCTTTCGGAGCTGAAGGAGAGCTTCTCTGGGCGGATTCTCCCCTTGGATGCCGAGGTGATGGAGATCTGGGGTGAACTCACGGGGAAAGCCCTGGTGGAGGGCAGGCCTCTTTCCCCTCTGGACGCCATGCTGGCGGCCACGGCCCTGCGGCACGGCCTGACCCTCGCCACCCGAAACACCGAGGCTTCCGCCACCTTCCCGTCCCCCTCCTGAACCCCTGGGAAGTGTGACTGCAGGCCGCCTGGGAGGCGCGGCAGCCTGGTGAGCGGCTTCCTCGGACTCCTGGGGGCCCTCCTCGCCGGGGGGTTGGGCCAGGCCATGGGGGTGGAG
>BBBN01000473.1 GCA_001311585.1 Thermus sp. JCM 17653 | reverse complement strand
CCTCCTCCTCCTCCCCGAAAAGCTCCCTGAAGACCTCCTCCCACACCTCCTCGTCCAGGTAGTTGGGCGGGAGGTCGCACTCGTAGCGGATGAGCTCCCTGAGCTCCTCTTCTATGAGCTCCCTGAACTCCCCTTCTGCGCTATCCTGGTTTTGCCGTTCCAGCTCCTCCATCGTTCGCCTCCTGGGAGGCCCCCTCGAGCCTCCCGCTGACAGGATAGGGGTCGGGTGTTTTTTTTCTTGCGCGTACCGGAGGTGTACCAGGGGGTGAGCTTGAAAAGCCGTACTGCACCTGTTTGTAGGGCGCAGTACGCTTTCTTGCGTAGGCGTACCAAACCTACCCCCGGGTGAGGAGGCGGTACACCCCACTCCCGCCTAGCCTCCATGTACGCCTCCCGCCTGGAGGAAGCTTCCACGGTGTAGAGCCCGCCAGGGCCATTGAACGAGCCCACGCGCGGTGTTCGTCTAGTTGGGCCACCCCGGTGCCCTGTAGCGGTCCCAGCCCGCGACCACGATCTCCGCCAGGAGGCGGGCCAGGGCCTCCTCCCACTCGTCCTCGGTCTGGGGAAGCCGTCCCCCCAGGTGCAGGCGCACCTGGGTCACGACGGGGCCCAGGACCGGGTGTTCCTCGGGGTTTATCCCAGGGGGGAGGTTTTGGAGGGTGCGGTGGATCATCCGGGCCAGGTGGGACACGATCATGCTCCCCTCCTCTCTAGCCACTCCCCCAGTCCGGGG
The DNA here is from genome assembly GCA_001311585.1 of Thermus sp. JCM 17653. Taxonomy (GTDB): domain Bacteria; phylum Deinococcota; class Deinococci; order Deinococcales; family Thermaceae; genus Thermus. The sequence continues at coordinate 414 of BBBN01000473.1, read as the reverse complement.
GCGGTCCTCCCCCTCCTCCACGAAGAGGCGCATCCCGATGGGGGAGAGGGGAGTCTTGGGCCACTCCTCCAGAGCTTTCCGCCACGGGGGGGCCTTCCATTGCCCCTCGGGGTCCCGCAGGTGCCGGTCCCCCCAGAGGGCCTGCACCCGCCTGCGGATGTCCTGGAGCTGGAGCCACACCCCCCGGAACATGGGGAGGTTGCCCATGGGCTTCAGGTGCCCCACCAGGCGGGGCCAGTCCCCCCGGTGGGCGTGGTGCAGGGCCTCCTCCAAAAGCTCCCGGTGGAAGGCCTCCGTGAGCTTCCAGGTCCACCGCCCCCGTTCGTCCCGGTGGAGCTCGTAGGTGGGCTTCCAGGTGTCCCCCCGCCAGGCAACCCACTGCAAGGGGCTTCGAGGTCCGTCACCCGGCGCATG
>BBBN01000472.1 GCA_001311585.1 Thermus sp. JCM 17653 | reverse complement strand
AGAGCCGCCCGCCCCCCGGAGCCCGGGGGAGGGGGCCCACCGTCCGCTCCCACAGGGCGGCGTACCGCCGGAGGGTGGCCGGGGAAACCCCCAGGATCCGGGCCGCCAGGGCCGGGGGTAGGAAGGTCTCGTCCTGCCGACCATCGGGCCTCTCCACGGGAGAAGTCTACCCCCCCCTGAGCGCCTGAGCGCTCAGGGTGAGCGCCCCCTCCCTAGCCCGCTCAAGGTGAGCGCTCACCGCTCACCAGGGGCGCTGAGCGGGCGCTCACCCGGGGGGCGAGGCCCCCTTCCGGCTCCTGGCAACCGCCTGAGAAGCAAGGCGGAAAGCCCGCTTTGGGGGTCCTCTACAGCCACACGCTCCCCCAGAAAGGGGAGGATCCAGGGGGTCACCTCCCGGTCTAGCCCCTCCAGCTCCTAGGGCCCGGGGGTCAAGCTCAATCCCTTAGCCCAAGGCGGCGCTCCACCTCCTCCAGGGGGATGCCGGGGAGGCGGGACTCCAGGCGTTCCACCACCAGGTAGTAGTCCTCCAGGTCGTCCAGGTACTCCAGGAGGGCCTGGCGCACGTAGTAGCTCTTGCTGCGCCCCGTCTTCCGGGCCAGGGCCGTGAGGCGTTCCTCGATCTCCTTGGGCAGGCGCACAACCACCATTGCACCCAAGCATAGCGCCCCTGATGGCAGGCCTGAGCCTGCCCTGCCCCCTCCCCCGGCTACCAGACACTCGAGGCGCGGGCCTAGGCTGCCCGGGCGGGGATCAACCTGCCCTCGGGCAGGACCAGGGCCAGGAGCTCCCCGCCCTGGAAGAGGGCGTACACCAGGGGACCTTCCCCTTCCCACCCCCGGGCCCGGGAAAGGCCTTCCAGGGCCTCCCGCATGGCCTCGGGCTCGTCCAACGGCATGAGCGCCAGCACGAACCTCTCCGGTAGGAAGGCCAGGAGCTCGGGATCCCCCAGAATCCGCTCCTGGAAGATCCCGCTCAGCTCAAAAAGGCGTTCCTTCGCCTCCTTTACCGTCCTCAAAGCCGGTCCTCCCCTCCCTGGGCCTTGGCGGCCCGGTATCCCTCAATGTACTCCCAAGCCCCCTCCCTAAGGTCCCGCCGGGCCATCTCCAGCCCCCGAGGATCCCCGGGAAGGTAAGGGGTGGCCTCGTGCTGA
>BBBN01000471.1 GCA_001311585.1 Thermus sp. JCM 17653 | reverse complement strand
ACGAAGGCGGCGGCCACGTCCTTGGAGAGGGAAAGCTGCGGGGCGTACTTGAGCATCCCGATGGTGGAGGTGTCCTGAGGGTCCACCTCCAGGACCTCCACGCCCCGCTTACGGGCCAGGGAGTGGACCTTTTCCAGCAGGGAGCGGTAGGCGAAGCGGTGCTGCTTGCGCCGGAACCACCGGCCGGAGCCGTCTCCCTTGCGAGACTTCCTGAGGTGTTTGAGCCTCTCGGTGGCGAGGGCGACACCGTGTTCTTCGGCCACCGCCACCACCCGGTGGGCGATCTTCCAGAGGGCCAGTTCCTTGGCCCCCTTGTTGGGGGCGGAGTCTACTTCCTCCAGGGAGAGGGTGAGGTGGCGGACGAGGTTTCCGTCGGGGGAGACCACGGCGAGGGCCAGGTGGTAGGGGTCGCTGTTCACGTCCACTCCCAGGACCCCGTTGGCTCTGGTGTGAACAGGCGGGGGAAGGGCTTCGCCCCAGGAGAAGTGGGCGTAGACCTTCCCGTCCTTGAGGGTGAGCTCCACGTTGTAGGGCAAGGAGGCGTAGACCCTCTCCAGGAGGAGGTTCAGGTGGGGGTGGGAGGTCTGCACCAGGGCGTAGGCGTACTTTTTCTTCTTCTCTCCCTCGTTCTTCTCCCCGTCCTTCTCCTCGCCCCCTAGGTTCACCCGGAGCCACAGAGCGCCGTCCCGGACCTCAACGCGGAGATTGAGGTTGCCCTCCTTGCTCTTGTCCCCCTGGCTGTAGAGGAGCCCCTGGCACTTCTCCTTCCAGCGTCGCTTGAGGGCTTCCAAGGGCTTCCCCGAGAGGTGCTTCCGCTTGAGCTGCTCGAAGAGCCTCCTCCCCCCGAAGACCACCTTCTTGGGGTCGTTCCCTAGCTCCTCCGCCGAGGCGATGAGGGCCTTGGCCTTCTCGATCGCTCCGTCGGCGTAGCGGGTGTTGAGGCGGAAGAGGGTGCAGAGGGGCCCCGCCGACCGCTTGAGCTCTTCCCGGGGCTTCCCCTCCAGAAGGCGCTGGTAAGCGAACCTCACCGCGCTGGAGAAGCGGCGCATCAGGTCCAGGACCGCCTTCTCCTCCCCGGGGTCGGGGAAGACCAGGCGGGCGTGGACGCCGAGGTAGAGGACGTCGCCTTTTTCAGCCTTCTTTCCCCGCCATCCTTCACC
>BBBN01000470.1 GCA_001311585.1 Thermus sp. JCM 17653 | reverse complement strand
ACCACCACCGCCCCCCGGCCGAGCTCCGGCTTCACCCGGCCCTGGAGGGCGGCGAGGCGCACCGCCACCTCCTCCAGGTACCCCAGGGAGCGAGGAGGCTTGGTGAGCTGGTCCATGCGGAGCTGGGCTTGGGCCAATGCCTCGCGGTCCACCATGGAGGAAAGCTTACCCTAAGGGCATGGAGCTCTGGCTCGTGCGCCACGGGGAAACCCTCTGGAACCGGGAGGGAAGGCTTCTCGGCTGGACGGACCTCCCCCTCACGGAGGAGGGCGAGGCCCAGGCGAGGAGGCTCAAGGGGGCGCTTCCCCCCCTTCCCGCCTACAGCTCGGACCTCCTCCGGGCGAGGCGGACGGCGGAGCTTGCGGGGTTTTCCCCCCGGCTTGCGCCTGACCTCCGGGAGATCCACTTCGGGGCCCTGGAGGGGGCGCTTTGGGAGGACCTGGACCCCGTCCACAAGGAAGCCCTCCTCAGGTTCCAGGGCTTCCACCCCCCGGGAGGGGAAAGCCTACTGGCCTTCCAGGAGCGGGTCTTCTGCTTCCTGGAAGGGCTTAGGACCCCTGCGGTCCTCTTCACCCACGGGGGGGTGGTGCGGGCGGTGCTGAGGGCCTTGGGGGAAGACGGCCTCGTGCCGCCGGGAAGCGCGGTGGCGGTGGACTGGCCCAAGAGGGTGCTCGCCCGCCTCTCCCTTGACGGGAGGGGGCCGGGGAGGTAAAACAGAGACCGAGAGCGGCCGGGGTGCCCCAGGGCCCGGATGTCCTGGGGCGTAAAAGGGGGAAGACCGGTGAAAGTCCGGCGCTGTGCCGCAACGGTAACCGGCCCAACCTAAAGGCTTATCGTCTAGGCCGGAAGCCCGAATACCCGCCCCGGTGCGCGCCTCACCTGCCCCCGAGCAGGGGCGAAAGGAGGCGGCGATGAAGAAAAGCGGATATCGGTCCCAAGCCCTCTTTTCCCCGCAAAAGGCAGGTGCCCCGTGACGGGCCTCGAGCTCTTGGCCGTGGCCCTGGGGATGCGCCACGGCGTGGATCCCGACCACCTGGCGGCGGTGGACGGGCTCTCCCGGGTGAGGCCCTCGCCCCTTAACGGCATCCTCTTCGCCTTGGGGCACGGGGGGGTGGTCACCCTCCTGCCTTCCCGGCGGCAAGCCTCCTCGGGCGGCGGACCTC
>BBBN01000469.1 GCA_001311585.1 Thermus sp. JCM 17653 | reverse complement strand
AGCGGGGCCACCAACCTGCGCCTCCCCCGACCCCACCAACGAGGGTGCAGTCAACCCGAACCGCTCCCTGGACCTCGTCGCCCTGGCCGTGGACCAGGGGGGCAACGTGCGGGCGAACTACCGCACCCTCTCCATCCGCCACGTGGCCGGTGGGAACAACGAGGTCAACAACCCCGGAGACGGTAGCGGCAACAACGGCACAGGATTTGAGCTCACCTTCCTGGCCCCGCCTAGCGGCGCGCCCATCCCGGTCGACCAGCCTGCGGATCCCACCCTTCCCCCGTTGGTGGCCCCGTGGGCGGGCCTCGTGGGCCAGTCCCAGTACGTCCTGAGCTACGTGGACACGGACGCCCAGGCCGCCATCGTGGGCGGGAGCCTGGCCCGGCTCAGCTTCTACCGCCTGGCGCCCGGGAGCGACCCCTTGCGGGCTAACCTCGGCGCCGCGGCGGCCATCGGCCTGCTCCTTACGTGGCGGCGTTCAACGAGGTCTACTACTTCATCCAGGACGTGGAGAGCCCCCCCTATCAGGTGAACTGGACCCTGGAGCCGAACCGCGGCCTCGTGGCCTCATCTTCAACAGCCGCGGCCACAGCAGCCCGGCCCCCGACGCCTGGGCGCGGGCTTCATGGCGCAGGTCACCGCCCTGGCCTGCCCGCAGGGGAACTACAGCGTCACCGCCAACACCCCCCTGGACGGCCTCTACCAGATCCGCTTCTGGAACGCAACCGGCAACGTGCAGGCCCAGGCCCGGTACGATCGCTTCAGCGGGACCGCAGGGAACAATCCGGGCGTGGGCAACCTAGGTGCTCCTGTGGCGGGGCCGGATGGCACCTTCATTCACGACACCGTCGCTGCCGGAGACCGTACTCAACTTACCCTCGGCCTGGCCAATGGCAGCACCTACACGCAGCGCCTCCTGGTCACCGATAACGGGGGTCCCACTACTCTGGTCTTCACCCTCTGCCCGCAGGGCTCCATCAACGTGGTGCCCTAAGGGCTAGGCTCCTGGCCCCGGCCCCCTTGGGGGCCGGGGTTTTGGTATAGTGGCGGGGTATGGCGCGCGCGCTTCTCGCCTTTGGCCTCCTGGTCCTCTTCGCCCTCGGCTTCGTCCTCTACCCCAGGCTCCGGCCCCCCTCCCCAGAGGACCTGGCGGCCCGCCTGGCCCAGGGGGGGCGG
>BBBN01000468.1 GCA_001311585.1 Thermus sp. JCM 17653 | reverse complement strand
TTCCGCCACGCCTCGAGGCGCTCCAGGAGCCGCGCCCCCATCCCCGGCGTCCTCGCCGCCCGGACGAGGTCCTTGAGGGGAATCCCCCGCCCCTTGAGGGCCGCCCGGACCTCCTTCGGCAGGTCCAGGAGGGGAGCGTAGTTGATGAGGGTGTAAGGGGAGACCCCGAGGGGGGCCACCGCCTGGGCCAGGACCGCAGCCTCGCCCCCTTTCTTGCCCTTGCGGAGCGAGACGGTGCCCGCCCGCACCACCCGCTCCGCCTCCTCCTCGGAGAGCCCTGCCACCTGAGCGCCTCGAGGACCCCCTCCAGGACCTCCAGGGGCTCCAGGTCTTTCCGAGCGGTGTTTTCGCTCACGGCCAACAAGAAGGCCTCCCGGTCGTCCGCCTCCCGCACCACCACCGGGACCTCGGAGAGGCCCGCCTCCAGGGCCGCCCGGTACCGCCGCTCCCCGGCCACGATCTCGTAGCGGCCGTCCCCGAGGGGGCGCACCAGGAGGGGCTTGATGACGCGTGGAGGCGCACCGACTCCACCAGAACGGGGTCAGCTTCCGTCCGCGTCCGGGGGTTCCTTGGATTGGGTACAAGTAAGTGAATGGGGAGCTTCATGCCCCCATTTTACCCGCGCCCCGGCCCTTCCCCCTCCTGCGGTGCCCCTGCGCGGTTCCCTTGGCCTCGAGGGAGTGGCCGCTCCCTTTTGGGCTCGAGGGAGTGGCCGCTCCCTGTTCTTCTTCTGGGGAGTGGCCACTCTCTTTCTCTTAGGCCTCGAGGGAGTTGCAACTCCCTGGTCTCGGGGGAGTGGCCGCTCCCTCTCTATCGAGGGAGTGGCCGCTCCCTTTTTGGCCTCGAGGGAGTGGCCGCTCCCCGTTCTTCTTCTGGGGAGTGGCCACTCTCTTTTGGACTCGAGGGAGTTGCAACTCTCTTTTCTCGAGGGAGTGGCCACTCTCTTTCTCTTAGGCCTCGAGGGAGTTGCAACTCCCTCTTACTCCCACTCCCCCCGGCCCACCATGCACTCCAGGGTGGGCTCGTCGGGGTACAGGCCGAAGCAGAGCCGGGTCCTCCCCTCGCTGTCCCACGCCTCCAGGACCAGGGAGTACCCCCGGTCGCCGAGGAGCCGGGCGAGCTCTGCCACCGCCAGGCGCAGGGGGCGGACCCCTGCTTCCACCCCGAGCTCCCGGAGCTCCCGC
>BBBN01000467.1 GCA_001311585.1 Thermus sp. JCM 17653 | reverse complement strand
GGTAAGGCGAAGTCCCGCCCCTCCAGGAGGGCCAGGGCCTGGGCCAGGCGCTCCACCTGAAGGAGCGCCCGGGGCGAGGGGCCAAGCCGCACCCCCTCCCGCTTTCGGAGGAAGCGGGCGAGGGCGAGCAGGTAGTCGGTGAGCTCCTCCTCCACCCGCACCCGCCGCGCCTCCCGCCTCAGGGCCAGGACCTCCTCGCGTCCGTGACCGGGGCCAGGCCCTCCAGGGGGTCTTGGGCCCTCAGGGCCTCTAGAAGGGCCTTCTCGTCGGGGTAGCCCAGGGCGAGCCGCGCGGCGAAGCGGTCCCGTTGGGCCACGGGGAGGGGAAAGGTGCCCTCCTCCTCCACGGGGTTCTGGGTGGCCAGGACGAAGAAGGGCTCGGGAAGGGGGTGGGTTTTCCCCTCCAGGGTCACCTGCCCCTCCCCCATGGCCTCCAGGAGGGCCGACTGGGTGCGGGGGGTGGCCCGGTTCAGCTCGTCCACCAGGAGGACCTGGGCGAAAATGGGCCCCCGCTCCCAGACCAGGCTCCCCTCCCGGTAGAGGTAGACCCCGGTGAGGTCCTGGGGGAGGAGGTCCGGGGTCATCTGGATCCGGCCGAAGGAGAGGCCTAGGACCGGGCCAGGGCCTTGGCGAAGGTGGTCTTCCCCGTGCCCGGCACGTCCTCCAGGAGGAGGTGCCCCCCGGAGAGGGGGGCGGCGAGGGCGAGCCTTAAGGTCTCCTCCTGGAGGAGGACCCGGCCCCTTAGGGCGCTTTGAACCCTTTCGTAGAGCATAGCTCCAGGATACGCAGGGCGAGGGCTTCCGCCTCCTCGGCCTCCTCCCTCTCGGCCCTCCCCCCGTAGCGCACGAAGATAGAGGGCGGTGAGGCGAGCGAGGAGGGGATGGGCCTCGGGGAAGGCCGCCTCCACCCGCTTCCCGTACTCCAGGGGGCCTTCGGCAAGGCGCCGGGGAAGGCCGGCCCCCCTTAGGGCCTCCAGGGCCTCCAGGTAGGCCCGGCGCACCCGGCTTGCGGGAAGGGACCTTTGGAAAGCCCTAGGGGAGGCGGAAGCCGCTTTCTCGCCCTCCCTTTCCTTCCCTCCCCGCCCCCGCCAGGCCCAGACCAAGAGGGCGAGGAGGAGGGCCAGGGTGAAGGAGGGCGGAAAGCCCGGCCAAGGCCACCCCCACCTCCCCCAGGGCCCTGGCCCGGCACCCTCTCCACGGG
>BBBN01000466.1 GCA_001311585.1 Thermus sp. JCM 17653 | reverse complement strand
CGGCCAGGGCCCGAAGCTCGGCCCACATGGCTCGGGCCGGGAGAGGAGGAAGCCCACGAAGGCCCCCTCGGGCGGAGGCCAGGGGGCCTCCTCCAGGGGGGCGGGGGCCTCCAGGAGGCCGAACTCGTGGAGAAGGCTTCCGAACTCAAGCCTCTCCAAAAAGGCCCTAAGCCCCTCCCGGTCGGGCTCCTTGGGCCCTTGAAAGTCCACCTCCAGGGGAAGGTCGGCGCGCACCCGGGAGAGCTCCAAGGAGAGCCTGAGGTCTTCCAGATGGGCCTTGATCTTCTCCCGGACGCTTTCCGGCCTCACCCGGTCCAGGTTCTTGAGGAGGTTTTCCAGGCTGCCCCACTCCTTGAGGAGCTTGAGGGCGGTCTTCTCCCGATGCCCTTGACGCCGGGGAGGTTGTCGGAGGGGTCCCCCACCAAGGCGCGGAAGTCCACCCACTGCTCCGGCCTCAGGCCGTACCTCTCCCAAAGCCACTCCGGGTGATGAGGTGGCCCTCGGGGTGGAGGACGGCGATGCGGTGGGAGACCAGCTGGTAAAGGTCCCGGTCGGCGGTGAGGATGCGCACCTCGTACCCCTCCTTTTCCGCCCTCTTGGCCAGGGTGGCGAGGACGTCGTCGGCCTCGTAGCCGGGGGCCTCGAGGCGGGTGAGGCCCAGGAGGTCCACCAGCTCCTTGATGAGGGCGAGCTGCCGGGGAAAGTCCTCCGGGGCCGGGGCCCTCCCCGCCTTGTAGCCCTCGTAGGCCTGGTGGCGGAAGGAGGGGGCCTTGGCGTCAAAGACCACGAAGACCGCCTTGTACCCGTCCTCCTTCAGGGCCTTGAGGAGGCTTTTGGCGAAGCGTAGACCGCCTGCACCGGCTCGCCCCGGCTGGTGGTGAGGCCCTTCAGGGCGAAGAAGGTGCGGTAGGCCAGGTGGTGGCCGTCCACCAGGAGGACCCGGCCTTGGGGTTGGAAGAGGGGAAGCATCGCCTCCATGCTACTCCAGGGCCGCCCGCCCCCGGGTGGCGTCCAGGAGGGCTTTAAGAAAGGCTTCCCGCTCGGGCTCAGGAAGCAGGAGGCAAAGCGCACGCCTCCGGGGTGTAGGTCTCCTCGGCCTTTAGGGCGCGGGCCTGAAGGAGGGCGTGGACCCGGCCCACCTCGGCGAAGGGCACGAGGAAGGCGAGCCCCACCCGCTCCACCAGGGGGACCTTGGGCG
>BBBN01000465.1 GCA_001311585.1 Thermus sp. JCM 17653 | reverse complement strand
CCGGAATCCCTGGAAGGTGCACGAGGCCGTCTTTGACCGGGAGGTGGCCCGGCTCTCCCAGGGGGGGAACCTCCGCGCCCTGGCCCGCCTTTTCACCGCCCTGCGCCGCCCGCACCTGGCCGAAGCCGAAAGGGTGGCCCAAGGGCTAAGGCGCCTCTTCGGCGAGGCCCGCTTGGAGGAAAGCCCCCTTCCCCTGGCCATCCAGACCGCCGACCTCCTCACCGGGGAAAGGGTAGTGCTCCGGGAAGGCCCGGTGTGGCAGGCGGTGCTGGCCAGCATGTCCATCCCCGGCCTCTTCCCCCCCGTCCCCTGGGGAGGCCGCCTTCTGGTGGACGGGGATGTGGCGGAAAAGGTGCCGGTGCGGGCGGCCAAGGCCCTCTTCCCCAAGGTGGTGGCCGTGGACGTCTCCAACCCTCCGCCCAAGGAGCCGCCCAAGACCGCCCTCGAGGCCGCCCTCCTGGCAGGCGAAGCCAGCCGGAGGCGGCTCAAGGCCCTGGCCCTGAAGGAGGCGGACCTGGTCATCGCCCTGGACCCCCCCTTCCCCATAGACACCTTTGACCACGAAAAGCTTCCCCTGGTCTACGAGCTCGGCCAGAAGCGGGCCTGGGAAAGGCTCAAGGAGGTGCAGGCCCTGGCCCGGGTACGCCTCAAGGACCTCCTCCTTTACCGCCCATAACCCTCTCCGCCCGGCGCCCCAGGGCCAGGCCCAGCCCCAGGCCCAGGGGAAGGAGGAAAAGCCCCTGGGGTCTCAGGAGGAGGCCCACCGTCCCCAGGAAGAGGAAGAGGGCCGCTCCCAGCCCCACGGCCACCAGGGGAGCCAGGGGGCCCTCCTCCTTCAGGGCCTCCTCCCCCTGGCGGTAAAGCCACCCCCCCCCAAGGAAAGCCAGGAGGTACAGGGCAGGATGGAAGGCCCGGGGCAGGAGGAAGGCGAGGAGAAGGAGGACCCCTCCCTGCCAGAGAAAGAGGGCGATCCCGTAAAGCCATAGCCCCCGGCGCCTCAGGGCCGGGTCCGCCCCGGGGTCCAGAAGGGCCTTTAGCGCCTCCAAGGGAAACGCCCCCTCGCCTTTTCATACCACCCCATGCTGGCCCAAACCAGCATGGGGGCCCCGGTCAAAAGGCCCGCAGGGCTTCCGTACTTGGGCTTAGGCGAAGGATTCACGCCAAAGGGGTATCAGTGGTGGAGGACCCGCTCCAAGAAGGCCC
>BBBN01000464.1 GCA_001311585.1 Thermus sp. JCM 17653 | reverse complement strand
TGTAGTCCAGGGCTTTACCCAAAACTCCTTCCTCGCCCTCCCTTAGCCTGCTTCAAGAGTTCTTGGGTGACTTCATAGTTGAGCAGGCGAACCAGGCCCCTCAGGAGCAGGTACGGACCATCCCTCTCGCTGGGCAGCCCCAGCTTGCCCCCGAGCTGCAAAAGAAACCCCTTGAACGGATCCCCCAACCGCTCAACTTCCCAAAGGAACACCGCCAGCCCCAGCAAAACCGCCACCACCTTCCGGATCCGGGCAAGCCCCCGCACCTGGAAGGTCTCAAGCCCCAGCCCCGTCTTCAAAAGCCCGAAGAACCGCTCCACCTCCCACCGCCTGCGGTACGCCTCCACCACCTGCGCCGCCTCCTCCCTCCCCCTCACCGGCAAGCTGGTCAGTAGCCACCACTCCCCACGCCGCCCCAGGGCTGGCACCCGGCAGACCACCAGGTGGAGCCGCCTCCCCTCCACCTCCACCTCCCTCCATCCGAAGTGGAGCCGCACCCGCTGGTACCTGCCCCCTACCCTCAGCTCCACCTCCTCCCCACAGGGAAGGGCCAGGGAAGAAGCCACCTTCGCCAGAGAACCCCCCTCCCCAAGCTTCCGGTCCCGGTAGACCCGCACCACGAACTCCTCCCCCAGGGCCAGCACCTGCCCAAACACCTTCCGGTCGTCAAACCCCCGGTCCGCCACATACACCAGCCTCCTGCCCACGCCCCCCAATCGCTCCCGGGCCGCCTCAATGGCTCCCTCCACCTCCTTGGGCAGCTGGCAAACCCCCTCTCCCCGTAGGCCACCAGGTGGGCGTACCCCAGGGCCAGCCGCCCCGCGGGGTCCAACCCCAGGGCGGTGAGGAGCTCGTACCCGGGCCGCCTATCCTTCCCCACCCGGGCTATCCCCTCCAGCCCGGGCATAGGGCTTGGCCACCGGGCTCAGGTCCAGGAGGACCAGAACCTCCTCACCCTCCAGGCAGTCGCGCTCTCCTGATAGACCCGGTCAAGGAGGGCTTCTGCCTCCACCCGTGGGTTGGACAGGAAGCGGTAAAGGGCTTTGGCCTGGTGGAAGCGGTTCTGGAGGGGAGAAGGGAGCGAGGCCACCATCTCGCTCACCCGGGCTGAGCCTGCGGCCAAGCGCCCCGCACCACCTCTTCAAACCGTCGGTGGAGGCGCTTATCGGGGGAAAACGCTCGCAAAACGGCCCGTGAACTCCTGGGA
>BBBN01000463.1 GCA_001311585.1 Thermus sp. JCM 17653 | reverse complement strand
CCCCCACCCAGGGGAGCCAGGGGTGGGGCCGGGGCCTAAGGCGGCCTCGAGGCGCTCCACCACCACCGCCGCCGTGAGGGCGCCGAAGAGGAGGATGCCCTCGAGGGCGATGTTGGTCACCCCGCTCCTCTCGGAAAACATCCCCCCCAGGGCGGTGAGGAGAAGGGGCGCCGTCTGGCGCAGGGTGGAGAAGAAAAGGGCCACGAGGAAGGCGGTGTCCATCAGCGCACCCCTTCCTGGACTTCCTTCCCCCGCTCTTCCCGAAGCTCCACCTCGGCGGCCCTCAGGGGATCGGTGAAGTAGCGGGGGAGGAAGCCCCCGGCGGCGATGAAGAGGACGATGAGGCTTGCAGCACCGCCACCAGCTCCCGGCTTATGCCGAGCTGCAGGTTCACCTGGAGCCCCCCGGTGAGGAGAATGCCGAAAAGCCAGGCGGCAAGCCCCACCCCAATGGGGGTGTTCTGGCCCATGAGGGCCACGGCGATGCGTCAAAGCCCACGGAGTAGGGAAGGGACTGCTTCAGCCGGTACTCGTCGATCCCGCCGCCCAGCACGTAGTGGGTGGCGGCCAGGCCCGCCAAGGCCCCTGCCAGGAACATGATCCAGACCACCTTTCTTCCCGCGTCCACCCCACCGTATTCCGCCGCTTTGGGGGCGAGGCCCATGGCCCTAAGCTCGTACCCCCCCACGTGGCGGAAGACGTAAAGGTGGAAGAAGAGGAGGGCAAGGAGGGCGAGGAGGAAGGCGCCGTTTAGGCGCACCGAGGTGAGGTCGGGTCCGAAGGCCACCTGGGGCCCAGGGAGAACCCCCCCTACCCCGTAGCCCAAAGCCCCGAGGAGAAAGGCGGCCAGAACCCGGTGGCCCAGGCTCTTCCGCACCAGGAAGTAGCCCAAAAGGCCCAGGAGGAGGGCCAAGGGCAGGGCGAAGGAGAGCTCCCCCCCGGGGGCCACCAGGCCGGTCCAGTGGGGAATGCGCGCCTCGGGGCGGACCTCGTAGCTCCGGGCCTCGTAGCCGGGTACTTGAAGGGGAGGTAGAGGGTTTTCCCGAAGAACTTGTACTCGTTGGCCGAGATGAGGAAGAGGAAGAGGCTTGCGGCGATGTAGTTGAACATGATGGTGTTGATGACCTCATGGGCCCCAAAACGGGCCTTGAGCCAGCCCGGGATGGCCCCCCAAAGCCCCCCGGCCAAGGCGGCGGCGAGCACGGC
>BBBN01000462.1 GCA_001311585.1 Thermus sp. JCM 17653 | reverse complement strand
CCGAGGTGCGCATGAACCCGTCCTGGTGAAGCCCTTCGGGGAAAGGGGCGCCCAGGTGGTGGTGTGGGGCAAGGTGGACCCCTTCCTCTCCGGGCTTCCCTGGAAAGAAAGGAGGCCCCACCTCGAGGCCCCCATCCGCGAGGCCTTGGAAGGCCTCCTCGCCGAGTACGACCTCCTGGTGCTGGAGGGGGCGGGAAGCCCCGTGGAGCGGAACCTCTGGCCCGACCTGCCAAACCTGAAGGCGGCGGAGTGGGCGGAGGCCAAGGCCCTCCTGGTGGCCGACGTGGACCAGGGCGGGGCCCTGGGGGCGCTCTACGGCACCTGGGCCTTTTGGGGGAACACCGAAGGAGGCTTCTGGGTTTCGCCTTCAACAAGTTCCGGGGGGACCTGGCGCTCCTGAAGCCCGCCTACGGCCTCCTCCTGGACTGGACGGGCCTTCCCGTCCTCGGAACCCTCCCCCTCCTTCCCCTCGCCCTCCCCGAGGAGGACGGGTTCCGCTACCGCCAGCCCGCCGGGAATGGCCCCAAGGTGGCCATCCTCCGCTACCCCCACGCCGCCAACCTGGACGAGTTCTGGCCTCTCTCCGAGCTCGCCCGCCCGGTCCACGCCACCTCCCCCGAGGAGGCGGAAGGGGCGGAGCTCCTCGTCCTCCCGGGAAGCCGCCTCCCAGCGCGGGACCTCCCCTGGCTCCGCGCCTTCCTTCCCCTGATCCAAAGGCACCTGGAGGCGGGCAAGCCCGTCCTCGCCGTCTGCGGCGGGGCGGAGATGCTTTCCGAAGCCCTCGTGGACGAGGAGGGGGTAGAGGAAAGGGGCCAGTTCCCGGGCCTCGGCCTCCTCCCTACCGGGTGCGGATGGCGCGGGAGAAGACGGTGGAAAGGAGGCGGGTGAGGCTTCTTGGGCTTTCCGGGTACTGGGGGAGGCTAAATGGCCTCGAGGCGGAGGGGTACGAGATCCACCACGGCCAGGGCCTCCCCCTCTTCCACCAGGAAGGCCCCCTCCTCGCCACCTGGCTCCACGGCCTCCTGGAAAACCCCGGGGTGCAGAAGGCCCTCTTGGGCCGGGAGGCGCGGGGCCTGGAGGAGGCCTTGGACCTCCTGGCGGACGCCTGGAAGCCCACCTGGACCTCAAGGCTCTCCACCGGCCCTGGGGCTTACGGGGAGGTCCTTCCCCCGCGGTAAGCCCCCTTGGGGCCCCACCGAGGCGAAG
>BBBN01000461.1 GCA_001311585.1 Thermus sp. JCM 17653 | reverse complement strand
CCAAGCCCGGCGAAGGCCAAGGGCAGCCCGGCCCGGTAGCCCAGGGCCATCCCCAAGGCCAGGCTCCAAAGGGCCAGGAGGTCCACCCAGGTGAGCATGCTAGAGTCTACTCCCTAAGGCCGAAGCCCCGCGCCCTCAAGGCGGCCACCACCCGCTCGAGGATCCCCTCCACCTCCTCGTCGGTGAGGGTGCGCTCGGGGTGGCGGAAGCGGAGGTGGAAGGCGAGGCTTTTCTCCCCCTCCTTGAGGGGCGGGCCCTGGTACAGATCAAAGAGCTCCAGGCTCTCCAGATGGGGGCCTGCGGCCTCCCGGAGGATCCCTTCCACCTCCCCGTAGGGGGTGGCCTCGCGGACCACCACCGCCAGGTCGCGGAAGGCCGGGGGGTAGCGGGAAGGGTCCTGGAAGCGGAAGGGAGCCTCCGGCAGGGGCAGGCGGAGCTCAAAGAGCCACACCCGGGGAAGTTCCAGGGCGCGGGCGATCTCCGGGTGGAGTTCCCCCAGGAAGCCCTGCTCCTCCCCTTCTACCCGTACCCTCCCCGAGGCCCCTGGGTGGAGGAAGGGTAGGGTGGGCCTCCACCTCGAGGGCCAGGCCCAGCCGGGCGAGGAAGGCCTCGAGGTAGCCCTTGAGGAGGAAGAACCCTCCCAGGGCCTTCTTCTCCCAGGGGAGCCCCACCCCCTCCCCGAAGAGGAGGCCCGCCAGGTGGGTCCTCTCCGCCACCCGGTCCCCCTCCACCCCGTAGACCCGGCCCATCTCAAAGAGGAGGGCCCTTCCTGGCCGGTCCAGGGCCAGGTTGCCCTTGAGCCCCTTGAGGAGGCCGGGGAAGAGGTGGGTCCTGAGGGCGGCCTTCTCGGGGGCCAGGGGGTTTTGCAGGCGCAAGGGGTACGGGGGCAGGCGGAAGAGGGCGGCCTCCTCGGGGTCGGCGAAGCTGTAGGTGTAGACCTCCTGGAAACCCAGCCCCGCCAGGAGCTCCTTCAGGGCCTGCTCCCGGCGGTAAGGCCCCTCCACCCCCCGGTTGTCCGGGGCGGGGAAGAAGGCGGGAAGGGCCAGGGGGATGGTCTCGTACCCCTGGATGCGGGCCACCTCCTCCACCAGGTCCTCCTCCAGCCGGAGGTCCAGGCGGTGGCTGGGCGGGGTGACCCGGTAGGCGGGGCCTTCGCCTTCCACCCGGCAGCCGAGCCGCCCGAGGATGGCGATCTGCTCGGCCTCGGGGTAGGCCGTG
>BBBN01000460.1 GCA_001311585.1 Thermus sp. JCM 17653 | reverse complement strand
CCCCCAGGCCCCACCGCCTCGGCCAGGAACCGGGGCAGGTCTAGGAAGAAGGAGAACCCGTCCCAAAGCAGGGCCACCCGGCCGTAGGGGTAGGAGAGGGTCACCCCGTCCTGGACCCAAAGGCCGATGGGGGCCCCGCTCTTGGGGTCAAAGTACCCCCCGTTCAGGACGGCGAGGGCCCCTGGGGCCAGGTCCCTGGGAAGGGCCCTCTTCCCCGGGGTGCCCACGGGGAGGAGCCTTCCCCTTTCCGCCTCCACCAGGTAAAGCCTCAGGGGCTCGGGGGTGAAGCCGTAGACCTCCTTGTAGCGCACCCCGGGGGCCAAGGCCTCCTCCACCTCAGGGGCCAGGAGGTAGAGGTCCAGGACCAGGCGGGGGGGGTCCTCGAGGGGGAAGAGGCGGTAGTAAAGATTGCCCCCTTCCGCCCTTAGGGTGAGCTCGGTGGCCTCGGGGAGAAGGCGGACCTGGGCCCTTAGGCCCGCGGGCCAGGGGGCCTTAAGGAGGTCCGGGGCCAGGTAGGGCAGGTGGAGGGTGGCCCCGGCCTTCCCCCGTTCCTCCCGGGGCTCGGCCGGGTAGGGGGCGGGCAGATCCAGGACCACCCTTAGCCCCGAGGGCCTGTTCCCGAAACGCACCCCCGCCTCGGGTACCCGGAAGTGGCCCAGGGATTTAAGGGCCTCCAAGGGAAAGAGGTCCCCTTGGGGCGGCGGGAGCTCCGCCCCCAGGGGCTCGGCCCAGCCCACCCTGGGGACGTAGACGAAGCGCTTCCCGCCCCCCTGGTACACCCAGGCCCCCCCTTCCTCCCGGAAGGTGAGGCCAAGCTGTTCCACGGGAAGGAGGGTCTGGCCCAGGGCCAGGCCGAAAAAGAGGAGGAGGGCAAACCGCCTCATCCTCCCAGGAAACCAAACCTTTCTGAGAGGCGGATGGACCCCTACCCCTTGACCACGATGAGGGGCCTGAGGCGGGCCACCTTCTTTCCGATCCCCGCCCCCTCCACCGCCTCCACCACGGAGGAGACGTCCTTGTAGGCCTCGGGCATCTCCTCGTCCACCGTGGCCCGGGTGGCGGCCCTCACCAGGATGCCCTTTTCCGCGAGCTCCTTCACCAGGTTCCGCTCCCGGGCCACCCTTTTGGCCTGGTGGCGGCTCATCTTGCGCCCGGCCCCGTGGCAGCTACTTCCGAAGGAGACCGCCATGGCCTTCTCCGTCCCCGCGAGGACGTAGG
>BBBN01000459.1 GCA_001311585.1 Thermus sp. JCM 17653 | reverse complement strand
CCCCGAGGAACGGACACGGGCGTGGTGGCGGGGATGAGCGTGGCGGAAAACCTGGCCCTGCGCACCTACCCCGCTACGCCGGCGGGGCCTTCTGGACTACGGGCGCATGGAGCGGGAGGCCGAGGACCTCATGCGCCGCTATCGGATCCAGGCCCCCTCTCCCCGCGCCCCGTGCGGTTTCTCTCCGGGGGAAACGTGCAGAAGGTGATCCTGGCCCGGGAGCTCAAGGAGGGCCCCCGGCTTGTCCTGGCCATGCACCCCACCTACGGGGTGGACGTGGGGGCGGCGGAGGAGGTCCACGGAAGGCTTCTGGACCTGGCGTGCGAGGGGGCTGCCATCCTCCTCGTGAGCGAGGACCTAGACGAGATCCTGGCCCTCGCCCACCGGGTGGCGGCCCTGTACCACGGCCGCCTGGTGGGGCCCATTCCCCGGGAGGAGGCGAGCCGGGAGCGCTTGGGCCGGATGATGACGGAGGGGCGAGCATGAGGCTGGAGCTGGACCCCGCGCCTTCCTTGCGGAAGGTGGCCTTGACCTACGCCTTCTTCGTGCTCCTGGCCCTCTTCTTCCTGGCCCTCCTCTTCCTCGCCTACGGGGTTTCCCCCTTGCGGGCCTTCGGGATCCTCCTTTCTCCCTTGGCCGATCCCTTGGGGCTTTCGGAGATCGCCCGGCGGGCCATACCCCTGCTTCTCATCGGCTCCGGCCTGGCCTTTGCCTTCCGCGTGGGCTTCTTCAACATCGGGGCCGAGGGGCAGCTCCTCCTGGGGGCGGTGGGGGCGGCCTACGCGGCCCTTTTCCTCCCCCCGGGGCCTTGGACCCTGCCCCTCATGTTTCTCCTGGGGGGCCTCTTGGGCGCCTTGTGGGGGGGGCTGGCCGCCTGGCTCCGGGTGCGCTTCGGGGCCAGCGAGATCCTCACCACCCTCATGCAGAACTACCTGGCCTACTACCTGGTGGTCTACCTGGTGGCGGGGCCCTGGAAGGGGCAGCAGGTTTTCGGCTTCCTCTACACCGACCGCTTCCCCCAGGCGGCGGACCTGCCCCGCCTGGGGGACACCTTGGTCCACTGGCCCACCCTCCTCCTGGGGGTGGGGGCGGCTTTGGCCTTGCAGGGGCTTCTTTTCCGCACCCCCTTGGGCTTTGCCCTAAGGGTCTTTGGGGAAAACCCCTCCGCGGCCCGCTACCTGGGCCTGCCCGTGGGGGGGCTTCTCCTCTTTGTGGG
>BBBN01000458.1 GCA_001311585.1 Thermus sp. JCM 17653 | reverse complement strand
CCTTATCTCAAGAAGGGCTTCTGCAAGGGCCTCTTTCTCTTGTTGCAAACCACTTAGCCCCGTAAGGGGATTGCGACGGTCAGAGCAGTCCAATCTCCTTCCACGCTTCCTCTCCCCTCCGGTTGCAAACCACTTAGCCCCGTAAGGGGATTGCGACTAGGCGGAATTTACGGTAATACCTCCCGTTTTTTGCTGTTGCAAACCACTTAGCCCCGTAAGGGGATTGCGACCACAAGTCGCTCATTATCTCTCCTCCTTATACCCTCCGTTGCAAACCACTTAGCCCCGTAAGGGGATTGCGACCAATAGCCTGCGTGCAGCTAGGTCGAATATGCCGATGTTGTTGCAAACCACTTAGCCCCGTAAGGGGATTGCGACCTGTCCCCGGGAAGGAGGCGGACCCTCTCCCCCAGGGTTGCAAACCACTTAGCCCCGTAAGGGGATTGCGACTCCAAGAGCGAGTAATAGCGACTGAGATCCCTGGTGGCTACCGGTTGCAAACCACTTAGCCCCGTAAGGGGATTGCGACGGGATGACGTATGCGGCGTAGGTTACCTGGCCCACCCAGTTGCAAACCACTTAGCCCCGTAAGGGGATTGCCACCGGCGCTTGGAGCTGGTAGCTTGGGCCTATGGCCAAGCGGTTGTATGCCGTGGCGTATGACGTTCCAGACGATACCCGCAGGATCAAGCTGGCAAACCTTCTCAAGAGCTACGGGGAGCGGGTCCAGCTTTCGGTGTTTGAATGCTACCTGGACCCAGAACTTCTGGAGGACCTGCGCGGCCGGGCTAAGCGGCTTTTGGACCTGGGCCAGGACGCCCTGCGGATCTACCCCGTGGCGGGCCGCGTGGAGGTCTTGGGGGTGGGCCCCCTGGTGAACCCTCCCGAGCTTGCGGTGGTGTGAGGATGTGCAAACCTCACACGGCGGAGGGGGCAAGGGAGGTACCGTGAAGACCATGACCCGGGACGGCCTGGACCTGGCCTGGCGGGGCTTTTGCACGACGTAGGCAAGCTCTATTCCCGCGCCCACTGGGGCGAGCGGGATGATCGGGTTCCCGACCGCACCCACACCGCCTACACCGCCCACTTCGTCCGGAAACACGCCGAGCTCTTTCGCGGGGCGGGCCTGGACCCGGACTGGCTCGCCCTGACGGCGAGCCGCCACCACGAGGCTGGCGGGACCGCCCCCAGTACCAGCAAGACCCCCGAGGACGTGGTG
>BBBN01000457.1 GCA_001311585.1 Thermus sp. JCM 17653 | reverse complement strand
CGAGGCGAGGCTAAAGGCCCTGGGCGGCGGAGCTCGGGGAAGGGGCGCTGGCCCTCCCCGCCGACGTGCGCCGGGCGGAGGACTGGGAAAGGGCCGTGGCCCAAATGGAAAGGGCCTTTGGTGGGCTTTTCGCCCTGGTGAACAACGCCGGCATCGGCCTCATGAAGCCCGTATCCGAGCTTTCCGAGGCCGAGTTTAGGGAGGTCTTGGAGGTGAACCTGGTGGGCCCCTTTTTGGGGCTGAAGGCGGCCCTCCCCGCCCTTCTCCGCGCCCGCGGGGTGGTGGTGAACGTCGCCAGCCTGGCGGGGAAGAACCCCTTTAAGGGTGGGGCCGCTTACAACGCCAGCAAGTTCGGCCTCCTGGGGCTCATGGGAGCCGCCATGCTGGAGCTGCGCGACCAGGGGGTGCGCGTGGTGAACATCCTGCCGGGTTCGGTGGACACGGGGTTCGCGGGGAATGCCCCAGGCGCTTCTTGGAAACTCGCCCCGGAGGACGTGGCCCAGGCGGTGCGCTTCGCCCTGGAGATGCCGGAAAGGGCCTTGGTGAGCGAGATGGAGCTTCGGCCCACCCACGTGGCGGCCAAGGTAGGGTAGCCTTAGGCCATGGGCCTGCCCCCTAGGCTGCAAGCGGCCTTGGACCTCATCCGCTCCCTTCCCCGGGAGCTTAAGACCGAGGTCCTCCTGGATTACGCCAAGAAGGTACCCCCGCCCTCCGGGGGTGGAGCTGGAGCGGGTCCACGAGTGCCAGACCCCCTTCTTCCTCCGGGCGGAGGTGGAAGGGGGAAGGGTGCGCCTCCACTTCATGGTGCCCGAGGAGGCCCCCACGGTGAGGGCCTTCGCCGGCCTCTTGAAGGAGGGCCTCGAGGGAGAGCCCCCGGAGGCGGTGCTCTCCGTGCCCCCCACCTTCTACCAGGGGGCGGGGCTGGAGGAGCTCCTCACCCCCTTGCGCCTCCGGGGCCTCGAGGCCGCCCTCCTGCGCCTGCAGGACCAGGTGCGCCGGGTCCTTTAGGCCATGCTTTCCTTCCTGGCGGGCTACTTCCTGGGAAGCCTCCCCGTGGCCTTCTGGTTTGGGGCCCTCCGGGGCAAGGACCTCCTGCGGGAGGGCTCCGGCCACCCCGGGGCCCTGAACGCCTATCGGGTTCTGGGCCCGGTGCCGGGCCTGTTGGTCCTTTTCCTGGACGTGTTCAAGGGGGTCCTGGCGGTGGCCCTGGGGGAAGGGGTGGCCGGG
>BBBN01000456.1 GCA_001311585.1 Thermus sp. JCM 17653 | reverse complement strand
GGAGGCACGTACCGGGTCCGCTACGAGGGCCGGAAGCTCGGCCAGGCCAGCCTGCCGGCGCCCTTGCTTTTGGGGAGCGAAGCCTTGGGCTTGCAGGGCCTTGGGTTAACCGGTGGGGTACAGGCTACGTACCGCAGCCCTAGATTTGGACCACCTTGCCCAGCGGTTTAACCAGGGCTCCCACCGCCTTTGAACGGGTTAGGGGTTGTCCACAAAGGCCTCAAGGGCCAAGCGCCCCCCGGGGCAGGGGTACCCAGAAGGCGGGCCCCCCAGGGGGCTCCAGGACCCCGAAGGGCACCTCGTAGACCTCTTCCAGCAAGCCGGGGCGGAGGACGGCCTGGGGAGGGCCGTAAGCCATGGGCCTGCCCTCCTTCAGGAGGAGCACCCGGTGGGCGAAGAGGCCCGCCAGGTTCAGGTCGTGGAGCACGGCCACCACCCCCCTTCCCTCGCGGGCCAGGGCCCGGAAGAGGCCGAGGAGCTCGAGGGCGTACCTCGGGTCCAGGTGGTTGGTGGGCTCGTCCAGGAGGAAAAGACGGGCCTCCTGGTTGAGGAGCCTGGCCGCCTCCACCCGCATGGCCTCGCCCCCCGAGAGGCTCGGGAAAAGACGCTCCTTTAGGGAAAGGCTCCGTACCCTTTCCAAGGCCTGGAGGGTCTTCCCGTGGTCCAAAGGACCCTCCCGTCCCTTGAGGTGGGGAAGCCTTCCCAAGAAAACCACCTCGTAGGCGGTGAAAGGAAAGGTCATCTCCCGGGTCTGGGAGAGGACCGCCCGGAGGCGGGCCAGGGCCTGGGGTTCGTAGGCGCCCAAGGGCTTTTCCAGAAGCCAAACCTCCCCCTCCGTGGGCCTAAGCTCCCCGGAGAGGAGCCTTAGAAGGGTGGTCTTGCCGCTGCCGTTGGGGCCGAGGACGGCCAGGAACTCGCCCGCTTCCAAGGAGAGGTCCACGCCCCTTAGAAGCCAACGGCCGCCCGCCCGGTAGCCTAAGCCTTTGGCCTTAAGCACGGTACACCTCCCGCTTGTGCCTCAGAACCAGGTAGAGAAAAAAAGGGACCTCCTAAGAGGGCCGTCACCACCCCCACGGGGATCTCCGCCGGGGCCGCCAGGGTGCGGGCGAGGAGGTCGGCCAAGACCGCCAGGCTTGCCCCCAGCAGGGTGGAGCCAGGGAGGAGGTAGCGGTGGTCGGGCCCCGCGAGGAGCCGGAAGAGGTGGGGGGCCACCAGGCCCAAAA
>BBBN01000455.1 GCA_001311585.1 Thermus sp. JCM 17653 | reverse complement strand
GGGGGGCAGCCCGCCTCCTTCCAGGCCCGAAGAAGCCTCTTCGCCCCCTCCTTGGAGGTCACGGCCACGTAGTCCCACCCCTCCTTGAGCTTTTCGGAGAGGAGGGCGCAGGCGGGGAGGTCCACCTGCTCCAGAAGGGCCACCTCCGCCGCCTCTATCCCGAGGGCGGCGAGCCTGGCAAGAAGCGCCCTATCCTTCCCCCTCGTGAGGAGCACCACGGCCTTTGAGCACCTTCTGGAAAAGCTTCATGGCGGCCAGGGCCCGGGGAAAGCCCAGGAAGAGGGCGGACTGGAGGATGGCCTCCCGCACCTCCCGTTCCGTGGCCCCTACCCTTAGGGCGCTTCCAGGTGGGTGGCGAGCTCCTTGGGGCTTCCTAAGGCGATGAGGGCGGTGATGGCGAGAAGCTCCCGGGTCTTCAGGTCTAGCCCGGGACGGGCCAAAACCTCCTCGTAGGCGAAGTCGCGGATGTAGCGGAAGAGGTCCTCGTCCACCGCCTTGAGGCTTTCCTCAATGGCCTCGGCCTTCTCCCCCCAGATGGCCTCCCGGACGCTCATGGGAGGTAGTCTAGCACCCCTTGAAGCCGGGAAAGGGCCTTGGGGTTTTCCCCCAGGGGGTCAAAGAGGAGGGCCTTCATCCCCGCGGCCTCCGCCCCCAGGAGGTCCGCCTCGGAGTCCCCCACGTGGACCGCTTCCTTCGGAGCCACTCCGAGGGCTTTTAGGGCCTCCTGGAAAAGCCTCGGATCGGGCTTGGCGTGGCCCGAGAGGGCGCTCACCGCGAGGTGGTCAAAGTAGCGCTTTAGGCCCACTACCTCCAAGATCTCCGGCAGGGTGGCGTCCCAGTTGGAGACCACGGCCAGGGGGTAGCCCTTGGCCTTTAGGCCCTTAGGGTGGCCTCCGCCCCGGGGACGAGGGGCCAGGTGGCGGGGTCCTTCCAGCGGGCCACAAGCTCCTCGGCAAGGGCCTCGGCGTGCTCCTCGAGGCCCATCCCCACCAAAAGCCTCCGGTGGAACTCCCGCCAGAGGCCGAGGGCGGTCTCCAGGTCCCGGGCCAGGAGGTGGTGGTCCTCGTAAAAGCGGAAGGCGGCCAAGGCCGCCGCCTTGGGGTCTTTGCGAGGCCTAAGCCCCCGCTCCTCCAGGAAGCAGAAGCCAGAAGCGGGGGCTCGCCAGGATCAAGGTGTTGCCCACGTCAAAGGTCAGGGCCGGACCATGGCCTCAGTCTATTCCTTCGTG
>BBBN01000454.1 GCA_001311585.1 Thermus sp. JCM 17653 | reverse complement strand
ATACAAGGCCACAAAAGATGAAAACAGGGCAAATACGGTTGGCACCATCTTCAGCGAACCCCTTGCGTTTGACATCTTCCTCCTGCCTCGGGGTGCAAACTCGCTGCCAGTCATAGGCAGCGTACAAAAGCTGTTGGTGCACAGACCACCCTTCCCCTGAGATCTGTGCCCAATAAACACATGTCGCAGCGAAGACTGCGCAAACCCATTACCTGTCTTCCAAGGAATAGACAATGTAGGCGATAGCTAAGAGGGATCCACCAAGTGGAATGCCCACAAATCGGAATCCACTCCACACCATTATAACCAATGCAAGGGTAACCAAAGCGTCCTCCCCGGAAAATGTTCCGGTCCTCCAATGATGGAGGACCTCACGGAGAAGATGGAAAAAGCTGATGGGAAATCCAGTATACCAAACGATTTCTGCAGTCCTGCGAGCTAACCTTGAAAAACTATTGGCTAGCGTACGCAGTAAGTTTGGCATCTCTCCTCCTGTCTTTCAAAACACTCGTTTACCCAGCCAAAAGCATTGCAGACAAATACCGTGGCCATACACAGATAAGGTGCGACCTCAGCATACCTTACACAAACTGTCTCTCCTGCTATGCAAGCCCATTTCAAGGTACAGTCCTGAACTGTTACAGTTTCGCATTTTGTAAAGCAATTGTAGCTCCCGCACACCGCCGAGCCACCATTGCCGGGGTCCAAGCACTGGTTCTCTAGAGGTTTCACCATCTCATCGCCCGGCAATGGGCAAGAAGGCCCTTCTTGAGAGAAGGGCATGGCCTGAGCCATGGCCACCGGCAAACCCAAGACCATAAACACAAGTCCTCCCAGCGTGGCCAGCTTCATTGTACCACCTCCACCCCTAAGGCTAGGGCTTCTTCTTCTTCTTGTCAAGACCCCAAGGAAAGTCCTGGTATGCTGGGGCGGGACCTATGGAGCCCCTTCCCCGCCTCTACGTCCCCGCCACCCTGGCCAACCTGGCTCGGGCTTTGACGCCTTGGGGGTGGCCCTGGACCTCTACCTCGAGGTGGAGGCCCATCCCGCTCCGGAAGACGCCTTCCTCTACGAGGGGGAAGGCCACGTGGAGGGCACGGACAACCTCATCCACCAGGGGTACCGCGCGGGCATGCGGGCCCTGGGCCTTGAGCCCCTTCCCCTAAGGGTGCGGGCCTTCAACCCCATCCCCCTGGCCCGGGGGATGGGGAGCTCCTCCGCCGCCCTGG
>BBBN01000453.1 GCA_001311585.1 Thermus sp. JCM 17653 | reverse complement strand
CCCCTGGAGCGGGCCCTGGAGGCGGCCCTCCACCTCAAAGCCCTCTCCGAAAGGCTCCTCCTCCTGGCCCGGGCCGAAGCCCCCTTGCGGCGCGAGCCTCTGGACCTGGTGGGGGTGGTCCTCGAGGCCCTGGAGGACCTGCCCCGAGGGGGAAAGGCCTTGGAACTTACCCTCCCTCCTTCCCTCCCCTACCGGGGCGACCCCGACCTCCTGCGGGCCCTGGTGCGCAACCTTCTGGAAAACGCCTTCCGCCACGCCCAAAGCCGGGTAGCCATGCGGCTGGAGCCCGGCCCCTGCCTGGTGGTGGAGGACGACGGGCCGGGGATCCCCGAGGACCGTTGGGAAGAGGTGTTCCGGCCCTTCCACAAGCTGGCCTCGGGGCCAGGAAGCGGGCTCGGCCTCACCCTGGTGCGCCGGGTGGCCGAGGCCCACGGAGGCCGGGTGCGGGTGGAAAGGAGCCCCCTGGGCGGGGCGGCCTTCCGGGTGGGCCTCTAGCGGGGTAGTCTAGGGAAGGCGTATGGGTGGAAGGAAGGGGGCGGCGCGCGATCTACTGGGTTCTAGGGCTAGGCCTCCTCCTCGCCCTCCTCATCAACGCCCCCTGGGTCACCCAGCAGGCCTACGCCTTCTACTACCGCTTTAGGGTGGGGGCCCTGCCCCCCTTGGCCCTTTCCCCTGGAACGCGCTCCTGGTGCTCGCCCCTCACCCCGACGACGAGAGCCTGTGCTGCGCCGGCTCATCCAGAAGGTGCTCCAGACCGGAGGCCAGGTCTACGTGGCCTGGATGACCCTAGGGGACGGCTTCCAGTGGGACGCCGCCCTCCTGGACCGCACCCTTAGGCCCACCCCCAAGGACCTGCAGGCCCTGGCCCTGCGCCGGGAGGACGAGGCCAAGGCCGCAGCCCGCGCCTTGGGAATCCCCGAGGGCCACCTTTACTTCCTGGGCTACCCCGACCGGGGCCTCCTCCCCATGTTCTTGGAGTACTTCTACACGCCTTACCGCTCCCGGGCCACGGGGCTTTCCCAGGTGGTCTACAAAAGCGCCCTGTCCCCGGGTGCCCCCTACACAGGAGAGGCCTGGGAAAGCGACCTCCGCCGGTCCTTAAGGAAACCGCCCCTACCTTGGTCCTAGCCCCCGCCCCTGAGGACGCCCACCCCGACCACCGGCCACCGTACATGGCCCTGAGGCTTCTGGGGAGATGGGGGCCCTGGATCGGCTCCTCTACTACGTGG
>BBBN01000452.1 GCA_001311585.1 Thermus sp. JCM 17653 | reverse complement strand
GCCTCCAGGCGGTCCGCCCGGGGGTCCAGCCCCACGGCGAAGAGGCCCAGGCGGGCGAAGGCCTCGGCGAAGACCCCGGTGCCGGTGCCGATGTCCAAAACGCTTCTCGCCTCGAGGCCCTCCAAGGCCTTGCGGGCGATCTCCAGGGGAGGAAAGCGCCGAAGCCTTTCCTCCTTGCGGAAGGGGTCCTTAGCCTCGCAGGCGTTGGTGAAGAGGGCCCACATCACCAAAGGCCCCTCCTCCGCCGCCTTCTCAAAAGCCCTTCGCAGGGTGAGGAAGACCTCCTCCTCCCTTCCGGAAACCTCCGAGTGGGTGGGGAAGACGCGGTAGCTGGCCCCGCTTTCCTCCAAGGCCAAAAGGGCCTTCTCCACCGCCTTGTAGTCCTCCTGCAGGAGGGGGTAGAGGGCGAAGAGGGCCTTCACCGCCATCTTCCCAAGTATAGGGCGGGGCGGTTGCCGGCGCGCCTTCCCGCCCGGTCGGCCTCCTCGTAAGGAGGCTTAGCCTCGGGGGCGAGAAACACCGCTTCCTCTTCCGCCTCCGGGGGTCCCAGGAGGGCCTTCAGGTCCTCCCGGGCGAGGAAGCGGGCCTGGGCCCAGGGGAGGACGCCCCTCTCCCCGAGCCTCCGGTAGAGGGCGGCCCAGGGGGAGAGGGCCTCCAGAATCCCCACCAAAAGGGCCCCGCCCGGGCGGAGAACCCGGCGGGCCTCCAGGAGGACCCGCTCCACCTCCTCCACGAACTCCAGGGTGGTGAAGAGGAGGACCACGTCAAAGCTCTCCCCGGGAAAGGGCAGGGCCTCGCCCCAAGCCCGCACCCAGGTGGCCCCGCGCCCGCCTCCTGCCCACGGCCAGCATGGCCTCGGAGGGCTCCACCCCCACCTTCTTCGGGTAGGGAAGCCGCCTAAGCCAGTAGCCCGTTCCCGCCCCCACCTCCAGGAGGCTTCTTCCCTCGGGAAGAAGCCCCCTTAGGGCCCGCTCCTCCTCGGCGATGACGAAAGCCCCCAAGGGGGTCTCGTACCAGGCCTCGTAAGCCTCGGCCAGGGAAGCGAAGGGGTCCACGCCCCTAGTCTAGCCGCACCGCCACGCCCTCCTCGGGCCGCAAAAGAAGCCTCTCCCCCACCCTCTCCTCCCGGTCCAGGTGGGTGGAAAGGGCCACCCTCCCCCCGCGCGGAAGTTCCAGGGACCTCTCCTTCTCCGTGAGGTTCAGGGCCAAAAGCCACCCCTCCCCCCGGAGG
>BBBN01000451.1 GCA_001311585.1 Thermus sp. JCM 17653 | reverse complement strand
GGACGGGGAGGGGGAAGGGCTTCCTCACGGTGAAGAGGACCATCCCTTCCACCCCTTCTGGCCTGGGGGCCTCGAGGAGGCGCACCGCGGGGTAGCGCAAAAGGGGGGTTAGGTCCACGCAGTCCGACCAAAACCCCACGGGCCTCCCGTCCACCAGGAGGGCGGAGACCTCCTTGAGGGGGCTCCAGTCGGGGACCCGGGCCCCCAGGGCCTTCGCCAGGAGGTCGGGGGCGGGGGCGCCGAGGCTGTCCGTCCCCGTGGTGAGGACGGCCTCCCCCCCAGGTCTCCGCCAGGTGGCGGGCGAGGGGGTTTGCCCCGCCCAGGTGCCCCGCGAGGAGGGGGACGAAGTAGCGCCCCTTGAGGTCCACCACCAGCACGGCAGGGTCCACCCGCTTGTCCAGGACGAGGGGGGCGATGGCCCTGAGGACGATCCCCGAGGCCATGACGAAGACATGGCCGTCGTGGAGGGGCCAGGTCTTGAGGAGGAGTTCCTTGATGGGCTCCTCAAAGTAGACCGCCCCTTCCGAAAGACCCCGGTACTTGGCGGAGGCGTAGAGGGTGCTCCCGGGGAGGGCCTTGTGGACCTTTCCGCCACGGCAAGCCCGGGGAGGGTCAGGGTGTAGACGGCCACCCTCTCGGGGCGCAAGGGCCCAAGCTCAGGCATCCCGCCTCCCCGAGCTAGCCCCTTCGGGGCTGACTAGGGAAAGCCCTGGGGTTTCCCCGGGGAGGGCTTCCTTGGTGTCCAGGTCGTACTTCAGGGCGTAGCCCCTGGGGGTGAGGAAGGTGCCCTGGTAGAAGCGGCTTTGGCGGTTGCCGATCACCACGGTGGTGAGCATGCCTGCCTCTGCCTCCTTTAGCCCCTCCAGGGTGGTGAGGGTGACCTCTTGCCGCTTGCGGTAGGCGCTCTTTACCAGGCGGCCGGGGTTTCCTTGGGCCGGTACGCTAGGAGGATCTCCGCGCTTTTTCTAAGCTGCCAGTCCCGCCTTTTGCTCTGGGGGTTGTAGAGGACCACCACGAAGTCCCCCTGCCCCGCGGCGTGGAGCCTCCGCTCTATGAGGGGCCAGGGGGTGAGGAGGTCAGAGAGGCTGATAAGGCAGGTGTCGTGGGCCAGGGGGCTTCCCAGGAGGCTCGCCACGGCGTTCGCCGCCGTGACCCCGGGGACCACCTCCAGAGCCACCTCCTTCCCCCCTAGGGCGAACCGCCCGGGAAGGCCCACCCCCCCGTCCACCCGGAGGAA
>BBBN01000450.1 GCA_001311585.1 Thermus sp. JCM 17653 | reverse complement strand
GCCCTGGCCCTGCGGGTGGGGGCGGCCACGGGCTACCTTATCCCCCGCATTCACGCCTTCTACACCCAAGCCCCGGACCTCACCGCCACCCTGGACCTCGAGGGCCTCTCCCTCAAGGGGGAGCGGAACCTAAAGGGTAGGCCCGCCTACCCCGTGGTCTTCTGCCGCAACTGCGGCCAGGAGTACCTGGTGGCCCGGCTGGAAAAGGGCCGCTACCTCCCGGGGCCTTCCCTTATGGAGCCCTTCCGCAAGGAGGTGCGCTACCTCCGGCCCGGGTTCTGGCACCCCGAGAAGGAGCCGCCCCCGGAGGACTGGCTGGACGAGGGGGGCGAGGTGAAGAAGGACCGCCGGGCCCTCCTTCCCCAGAACCTCGCCCTGGACCCCTTCACGGGGGAGGCGCAGGAGGGGGGCGTGCCGGTGGCCGTCCTCCCCTACCCCTTCCAGTTCTGCCCCACCTGCCAGGTGGCCCACTCCCGGCGGGGCGGGGAGATCCGGAAGCTCATGGCCTTTGGCTGGTGGGCCGCTCCACCGCCACCGACCTCCTCCTCCTCTCCACCCTGGCCACCCTTCCCGAGGAGGAGCGCAAGGTCATCGTCTTCACCGACAACCGCCAGGACGCCGAGTTCCAGGCCGGACACTTTCAGGATCTCTTCCGGAAAATCCTCTTCCGCCAGACGGTGCTGGAGGTCCTGGAAAGGGGCCCGGCCTTCCTCTCGGAGCTTGGGCGCCAGGTCTACGAGGCGTGGCGACGGAGCGACCCCAGGCGGGAGGCCCAGGCCCTCTACGACCCCTTCGTCCCCGAGGGCCGGGCGTACCAGGAGCTCCTCTCCTTGGCGGCGGTCCTCGAGGCGGCCCGGAACACCCAGCCCCACCTCAAGAACCTGGAGGCGGCGGGCCTGGTGCGCTACCGCTACCGCCACGTGGAGGACCTGGTGAAGGAGGAGGAGCTTTGGCAAGGGCTTCGCCTCCCCGAGGAGGTGCGCCGGGACTACCTGGTGGGCCTTTTGGACCTGGCCCGAAGGCGGGGGGCCATCGCCCACCCCCTCCTCAACCCCTACACCTTCCGCTACCAGGTGGAGGAGCCCCTGGCCGCCCACCCCCACGAGGTCTTCGTGGAGCCCGTGGGGGCCGCCCTCCTCCTGGAGGCCCGCGCCCCCAGGCGGCCCCGCTTCGGCCACACCTTCCGCCTCTACGGGGACCGGCGGCCAAGCCTCTTTGAGGCCTGGACCATGCGGG
>BBBN01000449.1 GCA_001311585.1 Thermus sp. JCM 17653 | reverse complement strand
GTGAGCCTTGCCCGGGCGTGGCCCCGGGGCCCCCAAGCTGGCGCAAGCCGGTGGCCTCACAGCCGGAAGGCCTTGGGGGAAGGAGGGCCCTCAGGGCCATGCCCCCCGGCCTCGGGGTCCCCTCCAGCCAGGCCACACCCCCCTTCTTGAGGAGGAAGCGCCCCTCCGCCCCCAGGAGGGCCGACTCCCCCAGGAAGTCCCCGAAGAGGAGCCAAGCCAGGAGGGCGGAGAGGTAGGCTCGTGCCCCACCAGGGCCACCCGCCCTTCCTTGGGGATCTCCTCCAGGAGGGCCTCGGAGGGAGGGGCGGCCAGGTGGGGGGTTACCCGGCTTTCCCCCTCCAGGAGGTCGGCCAAGAGCTCCGCCGTCTCCAGGGCCCGCCGCTTGGGCTGGTGAGGAGGAAGGTGAATTCCACCCCCAGGGCCTCCAGGCCCCGCACCACCTTGCGGAAGCGGCGCACCCCCTTGGGGGCGAGGGGCCTGCGGTCGTCCGCCTCCTCCCCCTCTCCTTCCGGGGGCAGGGCCAGGGCGTGGCGCACCAGGAAGAGCTCCATGGACCCATGTTATCCCGGGCCAGACCACCTCCGAGGGGAAGGCCGAAGGCTTCCTGGAAGAGCCCCCCCTGCTTTTCCGCCTCGAGGCGTTCCGCCCAGGGCTCCGCCTCCGCCTCCAGGAGAAGCCTGGCCCTTTCCCCCACCTCCACCCGCACCCCCTTGACCCGGCCTGAGCGGGTGCGCTCCAGCATTTCCGCCAGGCGCAGGAGGGCGGCCAGGCGCTTGAGGCGCTTCCCGTCCCCCCTTTCCAGCAAGCCCCGGAAGGGGCCGGCCTCGGGGGTTCCCCGGCGGTGGTAGCGCACCAACAGGGCCAGGAGGGCCTGCTCCCGGTGGGAGAAGCCGAAAAGGGCCTCCGCCAGGACCAGGTAGGCCCCGTGCCGGTGGTGGTCGTGGTACCCGATGTGCATGCCGATGTCGTGGAGGTGGGCGGCTCCAGGAGAAGGCGCTCCTCCTCCGGGCCGTACCCGTGGAGGGGCCTAAGGCCCAGGAAGAGGGCCCGGGCCAGGGCCTTTACCCGTTCCCGGTGGGCCTCGGGAAAGGGGTAGCGGAGGAAGAGGTTCTCCACGGCGAAGGCCCGGGGGTCCGGGAGGAGGTGGGGCTCGGGAAGGAGGCGGGTGAAGAGCGCCCCCTCGCGGATCCCCACCCCACTCACCCATAGCCCCGGGGCGCGGAGGCGGTGGAGGAGGACCCG
>BBBN01000448.1 GCA_001311585.1 Thermus sp. JCM 17653 | reverse complement strand
CCCGCACCCCGCCCACCAGGAGCTCCCGTCGGGAAGGACGTCCTCGGCTAGGCCCTCCACCGCCCCTTTGGCCGTGTGTACCCGCACGGGGCGGCCCAGGGTGTAGGAGGCCTGGCGGTAGCGGAGGAGGAGGGCCTCGGGGGTTTCCAGGAGGGGAGGAGGGCTTCCAGCTTAAGGAGGAACCCCTCCAGCACCTCCCGCCGGGAAAAGGGGCCGAACTCCCGGAGGCAGGCCGCCCCCTCCGGGGCCCAGGCCACGTTCACCCCCACGCCCAGGAGGGCGTAGGCCACCTCCTCCCCCTCGGCCTTGGCCTCCAGGAGCACCCCGCAAGCTTCCTGCCGTCTGGGGCGAGGAGGTCGTTGGGCCACTTGAGCCCCCCCACCCCCACCGCTTCCCGCAGGGCGAGGCCGGAAAGGAGGGGAAGGAGCCCCAGGGCGGGAAGGGGAAGGCTGGGCCTAAGGAGGAGGGAGAAGGTGAGGCTCGCCCCGGGGCGGCTTTCCCAGGGCCTTCCCCGCCTCCCCCGCCCCTTCTCCTGGACCTCCGCCAGGACCAAAGCCCCTTCCGGGGCCCCTTCCTCCGCCCAGGCCCTTAGGACGTCCTGGGTGCTTCCCACCCGGCCCAGGTAGCGGTAGGGCCTTCCCAGCCTTCCCTGGGGCTGGAAGAGGTGGGGGAGGGGGGTGCCCGGGAGGATGCGGTAGCCCCTTCGGGAGGCTTCCACGGGGTAGCCCTCGGCGAGCAGCTTCCTCGCCTCCTTGGAGACCGCCATGCGGCTCACCCCTAAGGCCCTCGCCAGGGCCTCGCCGCTTTGCCAGGACTCCGTGAGGAGCCTAAAAGCCGGGCATCCCTTAGGCCAGTTCCACCTGGGAGAGGTCCCCGAGGATGAGCCGGTGGGCCCGGGGAAGGCCGGGGCGGCTTTTCACCTGGCCCCCACCCCTAGGATGCTCTCCTGCAGGCGCAAGGCCACGTCCTCGAGGACGGCGTAATCCTCCAGGAGGGAGTACTCCACCTCCGAGCGCACCACCCGCACCCCCGGTCCCAAGGAGGTGAAGGTCCCACGTAGGCCTCCTCCACCACCGCCCCCTCCCCGATGAAGGCGGGGCCGATCACCGTGCTCTTCACCACCTTGGCCCCCCTTTCCACCACCACCCGCCCCGTGAGCTGCTCGCCTCCACCTCCCCCTCCACCCGGGGGGAAAGCTCCTCCAAAAGGAGGCGGTTGGCGTCCAGGAGGTCGGTGGGGCGGCCGG
>BBBN01000447.1 GCA_001311585.1 Thermus sp. JCM 17653 | reverse complement strand
CCCGGGACACGCCCCCGTGGCAACGGGCCACGGGCCCCACGCCTTCCCCCTCCTGGTTCGGCCTCCCCGTCCCGGAGAGCTTCCCCACGTGGGAAACCGCCTATTGAAGCGCTCATTGACTGGAGCTTCCACGCCCCAAACCTTCCGACCCCTCCGGGCACTCCCTCACCCTTCGGGGACCTACACCCGCGTGTTTCGGGGGCGGGAGACCCGCCCCCTAGTGGCACCAAGGCCCCTGCGCCATCACGGCGGAGGTAAGCCGGTCCAGCCTTTCGGGTGATATTGACGGCGACAACGCTCCTCCCGACACCACCGGGTTCGGGCACCCCGGTGGGAGCCGTTCGGCACCCCTACTCGGCTGATCTCCCCCTCTGGTACGCCCGCTTATCTCTCCTCGGCCTCGGGGGGTTTCACCCCTACGCCTCGGGTTTCGCCGGGCTAGCCGGTTCCCCTTCGTCCGGGCCCCCACCCGTCCAGGTACGCCGACCCCAGAGGTTCCCCTGTTAGCGTGGCCTACTCTGCCAGAACGCCTGATCCGGTGCTCCTCCTCTCGTTCCCCTTGCGGGGGCCTCCCACCCTACGAGGTTCCTGAAGCTCGGGTAGGGAGGACGAGAGCAGGGCCGGGCCCATCGGCTCACGGGCTTCCCGATAGGGGGGCAACGCCTCCCCCCATGTACAGACGCGAGCTATGCGCGCGGCCTCGGTTTCCCCGGTCTCCCGGTTCCCCCTCGTGCCGCCCCCCTCCAGTCGCCCTCGGGGGGCCTGGGGCCTCACGGCCCAGCCAGGGGTTTCCCCCTGACACCCCGTGTTTCTTCACGGGCCTCAGCGCTGCGCCTGTGGGCACCAGCCACCGGGTACTCCTCCCCCTTGCGGGGGTGCGCTTCCCCGATGACCGGCGGTGGGACTGGTTACCCACTTTCGCACCACGCACCCCGGCATCGCAGCCGGAGCTGTCCAGGTCGCCCAACCTGCTAGCCCCTGGTCCCCCAGGGTATGGATTGCGGTCGAAGGAGGTCAGCCCTCCAGCGCCGCGTTGAGTGCGGGGCGAGCCAGGATTTCCCCCGGCACCCCGCTTCCCCGGCAGCAGAGAGGACGTGGGGGCGTCCTACCCTGCCTTGTCCGGCCCCGGTGCCACCCGGGATGAGGTTCGAGGTAGTTATAGCGGGCGGGGTAGGCCCGGCGAAAAAAAACGGGCGGGCCCAAAGGAACCTCATACGGACGGCCCGCCCGCCCGGGACTGCCGTGCGGGCAT
>BBBN01000446.1 GCA_001311585.1 Thermus sp. JCM 17653 | reverse complement strand
CCACCCGCACCCTGGCCCCCTGCTTGACCAGGCGGGCCACCACCTCGGGCACCAGGGCCACCCTGCGCTCCCCCGGTGCCCTCTCCTTAGGAACGGCGATGGTCACCATAGGACCTCCTTCCGCGCCAGTATACCAACGGGTCCACGGGCATTTGCCCCTGGGGGGTAGGCCTGACCCACTGGTCACTTCCCCGGTCCTGTGGCAGAATGCCGCCATGCGGCCCTCCGGCCTAAAGATCGCCGCCGTGCTCCTCTTGGGCATCCTGGCCATCAGCTTCGGTAGCATCCTGGTGCGCCTGGCCCTGGCCGCCTCGGGGGACAGGAGCCTGGCCTTCAGCCTGGTGATGAGCGCTGGGCGGATGGGCCTGGCCGCCCTCCTCCTGGCCCCGGGCTGGCGCAGGCCCTTGGGAAACCGGGCGGGGCTTCCCTGGGCGGTGGGGGCGGGGGCCTTCCTCGCCCTCCACTTCGCCTTTTGGATCACCTCCTTGTCCTACACCTCCGTGGCGGCGAGCACCGCCCTGGTCACCACCAACCCCATCTGGATCACCCTTCTGGGCTGGCTTTTCTTCCGGGAAAGGCCCTCCTCCCTCACCCTCCTGGGGGTAGGGGTGGCCTTCCTGGGAGGACTTCTCATCGGCCTGGGAGACGCGGGAGGAGGCGGGGGTACGAACCCCTCCTGGGGGACGCCTTGGCGGTGCTGGGAGCGTGGGCCGCTTCGCTGTACCTCCTTTTGGGGCGGGAGGCGCAAAGGCGGGGGTTTTCCCTCTTGGAGTACGTGCGGGTGGCCTACACCGCCGCGGCCCTCCTCCTCCTGCCCCTGCCCTACCTCTTCGGCGGAGGGTACGGGGGGTACCCCTGGCCAGTCTACCTGTACCTATTCCTGATGGCCCTCCTACCCCAACTTTTGGGCCACACCAGCTTCAACTGGGCCACCCGGCACATCCCTCCGGTCCTGGTCACCCTGGCCATCCTCTTTGAGCCGGTGGGGGCGAGCCTCTTGGCCTTCCTCCTCTTCGGGGAGGTTCCCGGAAGCCGGGTCCTCCTCGGGGCCTTGGTGCTCCTCCTGGGCGTGGCCTTGGCGGTGGTGGGGGGTAGGCGGTGATCCCCGTGGCCCTGGCCGCCCTGCTTTGGGGCCTGGGAGGGGCCCTGGCCGGGCGGTTCATGCGGGAGATCCCCCCAGAGGTCCTCATCCCCTTGCGCTTCCTCCTGAGCTTCCTCCTCCTCCTGCCCCTCCTCCTCGCCGCCCGCCCCACCCC
>BBBN01000445.1 GCA_001311585.1 Thermus sp. JCM 17653 | reverse complement strand
CTCCCTCGAGGCCGCCCTGGCCCAGGCGCAGGCCCAGGCCCTGGAGGAGGTGCCCCGGCAGGTGGTGGCCCAGCTGGAGGCGGTCAAGGCCCGGCTCAAGGAGGCCCTGAGCCTGGGGATCACCGAGGCCTTGCGGAGGATCTTCCTCTATAGCGCTGCCTTCATCCTCATGGCCCTCCTCTTCCTCCTGCCCCTGCCCGACCGGGAGCTCAAGGGGCGGGCCATGCCGGGGGCGGTAGAGTAAGGGCGTGGGGGAAGGCCTTTACCTGCGCTTCGGAGAGGGGCTTTCCGAGGAGGCCAACCGCCGGGCCTTGGCCCTGGCCCAGGGCCTTCTCCAAAGCCCTCCCCCCGGTCTCTTGGAGGCGGTGCCCGCCTACGGCACGCTTTACCTGGAATACGATCCAAAAAAAGATCTCCAAAGACCGCCTCCTTCGCCTCCTCCGTACCCTTCCCGAGGAGAGGGAGGAAGAGGAGAGGGTGGTGGAGATCCCCGTGCGCTACGACGGGGAGGACCTCCTGGATGTGGCCCAGAGGACGGGGCTCACCCCGGAAAGGGTGAAGGCCCTCCACCAAAAGCCCCTTTACCGGGTCTACGCCCTGGGCTTTACCCCGGGCTTCCCCTTCATGGCCCCCGTGGAGCCTCCCTTGCGCCTTCCCCGCAAAGCCCACCCCAGACCCCAGGTTCCGGCCCACAGCGTGGCCGTGGCCGGGGCGCAGACGGGCATCTACCCCCTGCCTTCCCCCGGGGGGTGGAACCTCCTGGGAAGGGCGCTTTGGGCCGTGTACGACCCCCACCGCCAGGAGCCCTTCCTCCTCCGGCCGGGGGACCGGGTGCGCTTTTGGGAGGCGGAAGGCCCCGTCCCTCCCGAGCCTAAGCCCCTGGAGCTTTTGCCCCCTGAGCCTGGCCTTCCCGCCTTCCGGGTGGAGGAGCCGGGCCTTTTGGACCTGGTGGTGGACGGGGGGCGGTTTCTTTCGGGGCATTTGGGCCTGGCCCGCTCGGGGCCTCTGGATCCCTACTCCGCCGGGGTCGCCAACCGCCTGGTGGGTAACCCCCAAGGGGCCCCGCTTCTGGAGATGGCCTACAGGGGCCCTGTTCTCACCGCCTTAAGGCCCCTGGTGGCGGCCTTCGCCGGGTACGGCCTGGTGGCCCTCCTGGAAGGGGAGGAGATCCCCCCGGGACGTAGCTTTCTTTGGCGGGGGGGGAAGACCCTGCGTTTCCGGCCTCGAGGGCGAGGGGTGCGGGGGTATCTGGCGGTGGCGGG
>BBBN01000444.1 GCA_001311585.1 Thermus sp. JCM 17653 | reverse complement strand
ATCCCCACCCGGCCCACGCTTCCCTTGTGGGCGGTGAGGGGGCGCTGGGGGAGGAGGGGCCTTAGGGCCTCAGGGGTGGCCACCTCGGGGAGGTCCTCGCGCTCTAGGAGGGCTTTGGGCAGGCCGATCTCCGCCAGGTAAAGCCTCCCGCAGGCTTCCCGCTTTAGGAGGTGAGGAGTCTTGAGGGCGGCGAAGGCCACGGTGGCCGTGGCCCGGACGTGGGGGCTGTAGGGGAGGCCCGAGGGAAGGTCCAGGGCGAGGACGGGAAGGCTTTGGGCCTTCACCCGCTCCACGAGCCCCGCATAAAAGCCCGTGAGGGGCCCCGTGAGCCCGGTGCCGAAGAGGGCGTCCACCACCACCTCCCCTTCCTGGAAAAAGGCCTCTTCCAGAGGCCTCACCTCCACCCCGTGGGCGAGAAGGGCTTGCAGGGCGAGAAGGGCGTCCCCGATTTGCCCTTGGGCGGCGTGGACCCGCACCCGCACCCCTTCCAGGAGGAGGTGGCGCGCCAGGACCAGCCCGTCGCCGCCGTTATTTCCCTTGCCCGCCAGGACCAAGGCGGGGGCCTTTCCGAAAAGCTCCCGGTAGACCCTCGCCGCCTTCATCCCCGCCCACTCCATGAGGAGGAGGCTGGGGTAGCCCAGCGCCACGGCCTTCCGGTCCGCTTCCCGCATGGCCTCGGGGGTGAAGAGCCTCATGGGTTAAGGATACGATGGGGACATGGAGCGCCTGAAGGAAGCCTGGAAGCGCCTGGAGGAGGCGAGGCGGGTGGCGGTCCTCACGGGGGCGGGTATCTCCAAGCCCTCCGGCATCCCCACCTTCCGGGACGCCGAGGGGCTTTGGAAGAACTTCAACCCGCTGGACTACGCCACCCCCGAGGCCTACGCCCGGGACCCGGAGAAGGTCTGGTCCTGGTACGCCTGGCGCATCCAGAAGGTGCGGGAGGCCAGGCCCAACCCGGCCCACCACGCCCTCGTGGAGCTGGAAAGGCGGGTTTTGGCCCGGGGAGGAAGCTTCCTCCTCGTCACCCAGAACGTGGACGGCCTCCACGCCCTTGCGGGAAGCCAGAACCTGGTGGAGCTCCACGGCAACATCCTTCGGGCCCGGTGCGAGGCCTGCGGGAGGCGGTTCCCCCTGCCGGAGGCTTTCACCCCACCCCCCTTCTGCCCGGCCTGCGGCCACCGGGCCCGGCCCGACGTGGTCTGGTTCGGGGAGCTTTTGCCGGAAGGGGCCTGGGAGAGGGCGGAAAGGGCCTTCGCCGAGGCC